>MNYV01000060.1 GCA_001873285.1 Nitrospirae bacterium CG2_30_53_67 | reverse complement strand
ATGCTGCGATTTACATCCACGTGACGCCCAAGTGGTCCTGTTCGTAAATATGGGCAGAAAATAGGGACAGCGCCCATTTAAACTGACTTCACATCCATTTTGACTGGCTCAAGACATACATCAGCAAATATTCACTAAAGATATACTGCTCATGAGAAACCACATTCACTTCATCGCAGTGCCGATGGAGTTCGATTCCATGGCGAGGGCTTCCAATACGCCAGAAGGGAAAGGAATAAATGGGCGCTGTCCCTATTTTTAAAATGTCTTGACATAAAGCACTTCTACACGTATTATATACGTGTATTTAGAGTGGAGGGATCATCATGCAGAAGAAATTAACCATCACCATTGATGAAGAAGTCTATACAGGCCTTCACAAGGTTATTGGTCCAGGAAAAATCAGCAGATTTGTAGAAGACCTGGTCCGCCCTCATGTAGTTAAACATGAACTCGAAGCAGCTTACAAAGAGATGTCGAAGGATAAGTCTCGAGAAAAGGAAGCGCTCGAATGGGCCGAAGCAACATTTGGAGATAGCGTTCATGAAAAGAGGTGAAGTGTGGTGGGTGAATTTTGATCCTTCAATAGGCTGGGAAATTCGAAAAAAGCGTCCTGCCGTCATCGTCAGTAATGATGCCTCTAATAACTTCCTCAATCGTGTTCAGGTAATCCCTCTCACGAGCAACGTGGATAGACTATACCCAAGTGAAGCTTACGTCATGATTCATGGAAAGCAGAGTAAGGCAATGGCAGACCAGATGGCCACCGTTAGTAAAATGCGCTTGTCCAAGCGGATTGGTGTTATTTCCGGTAATGACATGTATAAAGTTGGGGAAGCGATCAAAATTCAATTGGGTCTGAAGTAGAAGTTCATTTGAAAAGTATAGACTGGGAAATGGGAAAGGTGACGGTTCTATTTAGCGGAACCAGAAGTGTAATAAGACGAAGGCGTTGATTGGCCGTTTGCCGATGGCTCGTTGAGGAGAAGGTGTTGTCAAAGGGATCGTTTATTTATTATTGACAAAGGAATCAGTGCCCACGACGGAGATTCATGGTGCAGAATCGGTGTCTGACCCTAATTCTTTTCCTAATTCTTTTCTCAATTCTTTCCGGAGAGCGGGAAGATTAAGGGGTTGAGCGCGGCTTCGGGCAGAAACAGCAGGGAGGGTCATTCCCCTCCCTGCGAAGCCGTCATGAACCGGTTCAATGTTTTCCCGGAGCAAGGGGAGTCCCTTTTCTCTGGTTCGTGATATAGGCCTCCAGGGCGATCATCTCTTCGCTGTCCGGGGCGAGCTCTTTTCCCTTGAGCGGGTTGAGAATGCACCAGTTGATCATGTCCCGAAGTCCGATGACCTTCTTGATCTGTGTTTGGTACTTGGGATAGGTCTCAGGATGCGTATTGGCCGCATCCGGATGGCACATGTCGCAGGACTGCCCCGTGGTTCCCAGCTTGGCATCGTGGAAGATCTTATACCCCTGGTCCACGGCCTTTTGGTAGGCCATTTCAAAGAGCTTTAGATCCTGCGCTGAGTGGGGTTGGCCGTGGGCGAAGACAATGCCGGTATACCCTGCGAAGACGATCAGTGCGGTGATGCATAAGCTGGTCAGGATCCCTTTTTTTATAGTCATGCCGATTCCTCCTTTATCCCGTTTAATCATTAATAAGACGGACCGCTGGAGCCTTGGGGATAGGCCGGGGGCCATTTCCCTGAGGCAATCTCTTCGTAAGTGACTTTCATGGGGCTGCGGTTCCAGGGTTCATAGGTCTTGTCCGCCTGCCCGGAGCCGAGCATGTCGATGATCCCCCAGCCGCAGCCGTCCGTGGAGAAGAACGGGTCCGGACGGTCCATCTGCAGGGTCAGTTCCGGCGTGCCTTTCGGGGCATAGGGCCAGGGCCAGGACGTGGAAAGAAAACCGTGGAAGGTGATGTTGCCGATCCGGTTGGTCAGGACTTGGTGTGTATGCCCATGAAAGACCGTGACGGTCTTGAATCGGGAGAGGAGCTTCCGGACTTCCTCGGCATCGTCGGTCCAGAAATTCCAGGGACGGTAAAGCTTGTAGAGGGGAGAATGGGAAAAGACCACCACAGGGGTCTCACTCTTGACCTTCTTTAGATCCGTTTGCAGCCAATCACGCTGTTCTTCGCCTACGGTGAAGGCCTCGCCCTTGGGATTGTCCAACTGGGCCATGGCCAGCATCCTCTGCTCCGGCGTCATCTTGTTCGGTGTCCAATAGTCCTTGACGATCACGCTGTTCAAGACCACGAAGTGAATCCCCTTATGGTCAAAGGAATATCGGTCCGGTCCGAAGAGTGTCTTCCAGGTCTCTCCCATATCTCGGTACCAGTCGTGCTCCCCGACCATGATATGGAGCTTGGGTTTGAGATCGGAAAGGATTTCTTTCCCGAGCTTGAGCTCGTCGGGGTGGCCGAGCTGGGCCAAATCCCCGCCGAAGAAGACGAAATCCGGGGCCGGGTTCATGTCGTTGACATTCTGCACCCCCTTAACCAAGGCATCCACGAACTTCTGGTTGATGTTTTTCACATACAAGTGGGCATCTGAAAGATAGGCAAAGGTGAAGGGCTCTGCTTTCTCTTCTCCGAAGGCCGCCCTGACCAGTCCGAAAGGCGAGATCCCCGCCAGCAGTGTCACGGCTGCGGCGCCCGTTCCGGTTCTCAAAAGTTCTCTCCGGGTCATTCCGTTTTTTTTGTTCGAATCCATGCGGCACCTCCTGTATAAAGACGGTTAAAGCTTCGGCAATTCTCCAGTGAGAGATTTCAAAAATTCCACGAGATCCTTCTTTTCCTGATCGGTGAGATTCAAGGGGACGATTCCCCCGTCAAGATAAGGATTTTTATGGCCGCCTTGATTGTAAAACTCCACCACCTCCTCAAGGGTCTTCTGGCTTCCGTCGTGCATATAGGGCGCCGTCAGCGCGATATTGCGAAGCGTGGAGGTCTTGAAGGCCCCTTGGTCAGCGGAATTGCCGGTGACCTTGAATCTGCCCGGATCAGGTTCGGCCTTGTCCATGCCGACCCCGATATTGTGGAACTTGTTGTCCGTGAAGAGCGCATAGATGGGGTTGAAGTCGTGACAGTTGAGACACCGGCCTTTGCCCCGGAAGACCAGGAGCCCCTTTTTTGCCGGCTCGCTGATGGCATCGGATTCGCTGTTGTAGAAGAACCGGTCGAATGGGGAGTTGCCGGAGATCAGGGTCCTTTCAAAGGCGGCGATGGCCTGAACGATCCGGTCGATGGTGATCTCTGCCCCGAAGACCGCCTGAAAGTCCTTCACATATTCGGGGATCCCCTTCAGTTTTTTCACCAGATCGTCGTGCGAAGCCATCCCCATCTCCACGGGGTTGATGATCGGCCCCTTGGCCTGATCCTCAAGAGAAGGGACGCGCCCGTCCCAGAATTGAAGGTCGTAAAAGGCCGAGTTCAGGACCGTGGGGGCGTTGCGTGGGCCGAACTGTCCGCGTATGCCTGCCGATGTCGGCAAGGCATCGGCAAACCCGAGTTTGGGGTCATGGCAGTTGGAACAGGCCACGGTATCGTCCGCGGAAAGCCTTTTGTCAAAATAGAGCTTTTTCCCCAAGGCGATCTTCTCCACGGTCATGGGATTGTTTTCAGGGATCGCCGGTTCAGTCAGACCGAGGGGAATGGCGAGTTTGTATGGTTCGCAATAGGCGCTAAGATTCGAAGAAACGAGCAAAAAGAGGATGGAGAAAACGATTTTCAGGGCGAGCATCGGAAGGCTCCTTTCATTCCTCATGAAATCTAAGAATTACTCGAAAATAAATAGTTTATTGAAAAGATCCTGAAAAAATGTTTATGGGCGTTTGGGCGTTTGATGCATCTTTGATGCGTACTTGAAAGAATAAACCATCATGCCGGGTTATTGTCAAGCGCGCAAGGCGGATCCTGTTTGATTACGGCGGACATGGGAATGTATAAAAAAAATTGACATAAAAAATTGGGACAAGTTATACTGAATATAAGTCATACAAGGCATATATTTTTCATTCTCAAGGATTTTATCCCTCTATGTTTGAGACATTCTACTCGACCGAGAAGATTATTGAAAAATCCAGGAAGCTCTTTGAGAAGGGAGAGTATGACAAGGCCGTCCAGATCTTTGAGGCCCCGTTAAAAAAGGATCCCAAGAACCTCGATCTTCTTCTTGGCGCAGCGGAGCTTTTTTGTCTGACCCATGAACCTCAGTCCGCCCTGAGGGAGTACCGGAAGGCGTTTAAGGCCCATCCGGGAAAGGTCCGGGAGATCCTTGACCTTTTGAATGCCCCCCCTGACGGTGTCAATCGGTCGGATTTCATGGAGCTTCGCCTGGAGATCCTGATCCACCTTAGAGATCTGAATGAGGCCTTCAAGGTGATCGGCGAGGCGGACGGCGCTGTTCTCACGCGGATCCTGGACCGGACACGGAACCGGATCGCAGAACTCCGGAAGATAGCCTCGGATGAGAAGAGTTCTATGATGATTGCGGATCTCGGCTATACCGCGGGGTTGATCCAGGAACACCGTCAATCCTTTGAGGCAGCCTTTGAGTCTTATACCGAAATCCTCAAGGTTCGAAGGGAAGAATGGCCCCTGATCCACCCTCGTTTGGAAAACATCCTAACGCATATCCGAAATCATGCAGGGCCTTTCCTTTATATGGGGGATCTTTTATGGGAAGAGGACCCGGAAAAATCCGCCGGATATTATGAAAAGGCCCTGGACCTCGATCCTGAATCCGCCTCTTACGTCATCCAAAGATTTATGAACTCGGATGGCGGGCCTCGGGGCTGTTGGCTCATGGGGAAGGCCTGCCTCGCTAAAGGAGAATGGACAAAAGGGGCGGATGCCCTTAAGAAGATCCAAGACCCCGCCTTTCGGTCCGGGATCATCGAACGGCTCAAAAAGGTTGATCCATCCTCTAAAGGGGCCGAGGATCTCATTTTATTTCTTGGGGACGTTCTGGTTGAATCGAATCGTTTTGCCGAGGCCTCGAAGGTCTATACGGGCCTGAACGGAAGGGTGGAGACGGGTCTGCTCATGGGGCGTTTCCAGCGTCTGATCGGACTCGACCCGGAAAATATAGAAGCCGCACGGGTCTTGGGTGATCTCTGTCTGAATCAAGGGGACCTGGCCGCATCCATCAACCAGATGAGAAGGATCGTTAAGGCCGATCCCTCACAGGCAGACGTCGTCTTTGAAAAGGCCATGCCGCTTCTGCAGGATCATTTTGAGGATCCTGAACTGGTCATTTTTCTTGCTGAACTCTGCCTGAACCATCCCGAAGCGGAACGGCCGCTGGTTCTGATCCGGCGGTTCATCCGGCTTGCGCCCGGCCAGGCCGGGCGGGCGGCGCCGATGCTGAATGCGCTTCTCAAGGCCGATGAGTCCCTTCCGCTGGCCCGGGTTGCAGAAGCCGAGGTCTTGATGGCCCTCGGGCGGGACCGGGAGGCCTTTCAGTCGCTGAATCAGGCCCTGTCCAGGGCGCCCGGCCTGCTTCATGAGACCCTTCACCCGATATCCATGCTCCTGAGAAGGAGCCCTGAGATCCATTCGGATGTCCGGAAGCTCTTTGCCGAACTGGAGGGCAAAGGGGTGTGTGATCCTGCAGCCCGCCTGGTCTGGGCCGAGGCTGCTGCAGCAGGGGAGGATTTTCAGGAGGCGGTCGAGCGTCTCATCGGCTGCGCCCTTGAGAGCCCGGGTCAATTCCAGGTCCTGGAAGGGCTCATCAAGGAGTGGCTGAATCGCTTCCCGGAAGAGGATTCGCTTGTCTTCGGGCTGGCCGAATTCTATTTCAGAATGGAGAGATACCAGGAAACCTCGGAGACCCTGAACCGGCATTTATGCGCTCATCCCGAATCGGCAGGCAAGGTGATCGAGTCGTACCGGGATAGGCTCGTCCGATCTCCGGGCAATCTGGTTTTGAGTCAGGGGCTTCTCTCAGCCTACCTTCTGGGAGGGGCATTGGATCTGGTCCTAAAAGAGGGGGAAAAACTCGAGAAGGTATTCAGACCCCCTCAGATTGCGTGCATTCACCGGACCATGGGGGATGCCTGCAAAGGGATGGGCCGCTTGAGTGACGCGGTTACTTTTTATTTCCAGGCCTTCAAGGAAGATACCTCCCTTGCCCCGGTTTATCGAGATCGGCCGGGGCTTGCCGAGGGTATCGCCGAAAGGCTTGAAAAGGTCCTTGTCCTGCACCCCTCTCTTGCCAAGGCATCGCTCGCCATGGGATCGGTCCTTTCGGCCTGCGGCAGGGTGGAGGAAGGGGTCTCCTGCCTCATGCGCCTGGCCCGGGAACTGCCGAAAAGCCGGGATACGGTCATGAAGTACCTGCTGCATATCTCTGCAAAGCACCCCATGCAGATTGCGCCGATCCTCGGCATGGCGGAGATCCATATCCTTGAGGGGAGAGACGAGCCTGCGCTGGATCTGCTCTGGAAGGCGGTCCAGAGGCATACTCAGGATACGGATGTCATTCTCGGGCTTCTGAACCGGATTGCAGAAAAGAACCCGAAGATGGCCCGTGTTCAACTTGAGATCGGCAAGGTCTATCTCAAGGCAGGAGTGCATGCCAAGGCCGCAGAACATATCGCCGGAGCCGTGGGCATGGACCCCTCCCTGTCTGAACAGGGGATCAAATTCTGCCATGATATCCTCTCCTGCGATCCATCGGAGATCTCAGCCTATGGGGCCGTCAGCAGGATCTTTGTGCGGATGGGGCGCCCCGCAGCCGCGCTCTCTTTTCTCTCCTCATCCGGGGATGCCCATCCTGAAATCCGGGAGAAACTTTTGTGCAGGATGGAAGAGATTGCAGGGGCGGCTCCTGACCAGGCCGAGATCCTGAAAATTCTTGCATGGAGCTACCTGAAGGCCGGGAAACCGGGGTCTTCAGTCCGATCCATGGAAAGGGCCCTGGCCTTGGATCACTCTTCAGCCGGGGAGGGAGAAAAACTTTTTACCGCCCTGATTGAAGAAGACGGGGACCATGCGCATGCGGATGCCAGGCTGGGGCGATGCCGCTGCCGGCTGAACCTCCTCGACCTGAAGGGCGCTTTTGAGGACGTGCGCCTGTCGGTCCTCCTGGATCCGGAGAAGATGGATGCCGGGATCGATTTCCTGCATCAGATAAAAGAGAAAGGGCTGCATGATGCGGCGCTTTACCTCCTTCTTGGAGATCTGTTTGCCATGAAGGGGGCGTATGAATCCGGCATCAGGATCCTGCAGGAAGGGCTTAAAACGGCATCCGGCGAAAGCGAGCGAGTGCAGCTTCTGATCCGGCTCGCGGATCAGATGGACAAGGCCGGGGATTTTGAATCGGCCGGGAAGATGCTGAAACAGGCCAGGGATCTCTCCAGGGATAATGCGGCTTATTACGCCAAGATGAATGAATTCAACTTAGGGAGGATTCAATCTGAAGTCAGAGAGCTTGAGTCACGCGCCGATCACGGGAAACCTCTTTCTCAAGACGAGATCAAGCGTCTTGTCGCGCACCTGGTCCTTTTGGACAGACAAGATCGGGCTGAAGAGATAGTCCGGCATCAGACAGCATCCCGAGAGTCTGGAGAAACCAGGGCCGTCTGGGCGCACTTCCATGAACAGGCCGGGAACTATGCCCTTGCCGAGGCATGTTCGGATAAGGATGATCGCTGCCATCGGGTTTATTTGCTGGAATCTGCCGGTGAGCCTCTGCTGGCGGCGTCGGTTCTCGATCAGGCGCTTAAAGAGTCCCCGGATCCTATCCTTTATGAAAAGATGAAAGAATCCGCAGCCGTCCTCATGGAGGAGTCCCTCCTGAAAGAGAGACGGCCGCTCATGGGGAAGACCCGGTTGAAGATCCCTGCCGCTTGATCCGCAGGATGATGCGGCAGTCCGGTTCAGGGTTGCCAGGGAGTCCTAAAAAAAGGGATATGAGGGCTCAAGGCGCTTCGCTTTTGAAACCTTTATTGGAGAGGGTAAGATGACCATCTGTCCGATCATTCTCAAGCAGACCAAAAAGAACGAAAACGGGTTGGAGGAATGGGAGCGCCAGCCCTGCCTGGAAGAGGCATGCAGCCTGTTTTACGCCAAGAAGAAGAAATGCTCGCTCTACCACAACAGTGAAGCCATACATGAGGTCCGAAACATCATGGACCGGATTGACTTCGTCTCCTCTTTCCAGGTGATCAAATCGGGGCTGGATGCCCTTCAGACGGGATTATCCGGGGAGATCAGGGCCCATCAGGAGGAAATCAAGGGGAGGCAGGATGTGATTCAAGAGCGGATCGGTCAGATCCCCGGAGAACTCTCCGGAAAGGTCCAGGATCTTATTCAGGCTTTCTCAGGGGATTTGAATCTCTCCATACAGGCATTGCAAGTAGAGGTGAAGGCCCTAAATGAGAAGCTCTCCGGAAAGATTCAGGAGACGCTCTCCGCGTCCGAAGCCCGGCTGGAAAGCATGGAAAAGGAGATAGAAAAGGGATGGAGACAGGGCGAAGAGCTTCACAGCATGGTGAGCGCCGGACGCCGCGAGGCCGTGGAGAAGATGGAGGCCCTCATGGGGAAGACGCATGAAGAGATGAGAGCCCTTGCCGATGGACAACGCAAGATCGAATCGTACTATGACGATCAGAAACGGCTTCTAACCGAAGAGGTCGTCCGCCGCAAAAAGGAAGAGTCCAGGGAGCACAACAACCAGGGTGTGGTCTTCTTCTACAAGGGGGCCCATGAGGCCTCGGCGCTTGCCTTTGAAAAGGCCGTGGCCTGTGACCCTGAATATGCCGAGGCCTTTAATAATCTGGGGCTCGCCTATACTGAACTCGACCGTCCTGAAGAGGCGGTGCAGGCCTTCAAGAAGGCGCTTTCTCTGCGGCCTGACCTTGCCGAAGCCTACAACAATCTCGGCCTCCTTTATTACACGGCCATGGATTACGAGAGAGCGAGCGAGATGTTTTCGAAATCGCTTGACCAGGGATGCCGGGATCAGTCCATGGGCTATGCCAACTTCGGCAACAGTCTCTATCAACTGCAACGATATGAAGAAGCTCTCGATGCCTGGAGCAGGGCCCTTAAGATCAATCCCTTGAACAGGGATGCCAAGAAGGGGCTTTCGCTGCTCAAACCGCAGGAACAGGGGGCCGTATAGACCATGGAATCCAAGATGGACTACGGAAAGTTATGGACCGGTCTGGAAACCGCTGTCCGGAGATACCAAGATCGCCTCCCCGTGGATGACTTCCTGCCGGATCCCGAGGAGCAGGTGAGCCGCCTCATGCAGGAGCGGATGAAGAGGAGGCGTCCTCTCGTACGCGAAGAGGATCCTTCATCTCAGATTCAGGATGAGCCTTTGCAGGGAATGGTTGATCAGGCCGAAATCGGCGGCCCGCAGCATCCGCTGAACGAGAAGAGAGACATCGAGAAGGAACTTCGAAGCCGCTTTTCAGGGAACAGCTTCGCTGAACTTGAGGACGTCTGAACGATCCCCCTCTGTTTTTCAAGCCAAAATATGATGGACTCGTAAGAAGTCCTCAAATGTGACGGCAAAGAAAAAAGGCCCAGATGCAAGGCGCGCAAGTCCTGAGGAATGAGGCGTACTTAGTGGTCCTGTTCGTAAATATGGTAACGTACCGAGAGGGTCGTAGGGCGGCCTCATCTCCGCGCGCGACTGAGGTGTACCCACTGTGGTACGCCGCAAGGAGCGGAACGCAGATGAGGCCGCCCTACGGCACTCGAATGCGACCGTATTTACGAATAGGGCCACTTAGATGTACGCTGCAATGACCTGTCTGCGTGCGGTCACGCACAGGCAGGCGAAGGACGCGGCGCAACGCCGCAGATGGACTTTTTACGAAGCCGTCAAGATATAATATCGCACCCAGATGTAGATCATGGAGATGACGACGGTTTCGATCATGATCGGTATGCCGTAGGCCATAAACTTAAGAAAAGAGATCGGTTTCCTGGCCTTTTCCGCCATGCCGATGATGATCACGTTGGCCGAAGCGCCGATGGCTGTACCGTTCCCTCCCAGGCAGGCCCCGAGAGCAAGGGCCCACCAGACCGGCATGAGCACGGCGTTGTGTATGGTCTCAGGCGGGAGCGCATGGGATGCCGCGCCCCCTGCGTGGTAGATGTTGTTGGCCATGTCCAGGATCAGGGGATTCATGGTCGCCACGAAGGGGATGTTGTCCACGATGGCTGAGGCAATGGCCGAGAACCAGAGTATGACCATGGAGGTCGTGAACATATTGGTCTGTGTCGGGCCGGTGAGATCAATCATCATCCGGCTCATCTTCTCGATCAGTCCGACCTTGACCACCCCGCCCACGATAATAAAAAGACCGATAAAAAAGAAGATGCTGGGCCATTCCACTTCCAGAAAGATGTCATGCGGTTTTTCCCCGGAGATGAGGAAGAGCAGGGCGGCGCCGGCCAGGGCGATGGTCGCGGGCTCAAAGTGGAGAAACCCGTGGATCACGAATCCGAAGATGGTGATGCCGAGCACCGCCAGGCATTTCCTGAGAAGTACCGGATCCTTGATCAGGTCCTTCTCCTGGATCTCCATGATCCGCTTTTTGAGATCTTCCTTGACCTTGAGCTTCCTGCCGAAGATCAGCTTGATCGTGTAGATGTAAACGATCATGATGATGATCACCACCGGAGCCAGGTGGAGGATGAAGTCCATGAAAGTCAGCCTGGCCTTGCTCGCGATCATGATGTTCGGAGGGTCGCCGATCAGGGTCGCGGTCCCCCCGATGTTGGAGGCCAGGGCCTCGGTGATGAGAAACGGGATCGGGTCCATATCGAGTTCGTCGGCCACGAGGAGGGTGACCGGGGCGAGGAGCAGGACCGTGGTCACATTGTCCAGGAAGGCGGAGGCAACGGCCGTGACCACCGAGAAGATGGCCATAATCCGGAAGGGCTCTCCCTTGGCTATTTTGGCGGATTTGATGGCCACGTATTCAAAGATCCCGGTCCTTTTCATGATCCCGATGATCATCATCATGGAGATCAACAGGAAAATCACGTTGTAGTCTATCCCCAGTTCCTCGCTGTGAAAGGCTTCTTTCTGATCCACGATCTTCAGGATCAGCATCAACGAGGCCCCTGCCAGCGCCACCTTGGTCTTGTGGATCTTTTCGGAAACGATAACGGCATAGGATATTATGAATATCAGAGTGGCTGTCCAGAATGGGTTCATCACCGTCGTGCTCCTTATGCAGCGTCAGTTCGAATGATTTTCTATCAGCACCTTGCTCGTGTAAGAGAGGAGGCTTTTTTTGTGGATCATGCCGATGAGCGTATCCCCTCGGGTCACCGGGACCACCTGAAGGCGGGATTTCACGATATCGGCCAGCACACTGATGAGCGTATCCTCTTCCTTGATTTTGACGAGGTCGGACCTCATGATCGAGCGGACCGGCTGGTTTCTTATTTCCCTGCACTTCTTTTCGAAGTACCCGTCATGAATCAAGTGGGCCAGTTCCTCCTTCATCATGACATAGCCGGGAAGAAAGGCCTCGTAAAGTTCGAAAAGGGTCACCACCCCGACCAGTTTGTTTTCGCCTTCCACCACGCATAACCCGTCGAATTTCTTATCATTGAGGAGGTTGACCAGGTCTTGGATCGTGGCATCCGCATGGATGGTGATGGGGGATGGATTCATGATGTTTTTGGCTTTCATGGTAATTTTCTCCTATGGGAATCCGGTAAACGGACTTAATAATTTATCTGATTAAAGGGAGAAAGTAAATCATTTTTAACGGGTTTCACAGGTTATAGCTCTGGAGTTTCCTGTAGAGGGTTCTCCGGTCGATCTTAAGGATCTCAGCGGCTTTCATTTTGTGCCCGCCTACGCTTTCAAGGACGCGTTGGATATGCTCCTTTTCCACCTCATCCAGCGAGAGGCTGCTGAGATCTGTTTTCTCCAGACTCTCCCGGCTCTCCTTGAGGAAGTGAGGCGGAAGGTCCTCCAAGGTGATCTCATTCCCCTTGCATAGGATGACGGCCCGTTCGATGATGTTTTCCAGCTCCCGGACGTTTCCGGTCCACGGATAGTTGATGAACGCCTCGAGAACCTCCCTGGAGACGGTCATCCCGCTCCGGTTGTTCTCCTTGGCGTAAAGGTTCAGAAAATGACGGGCCAGAAGAGGGATATCCTCGGGGCGGTCCTTGAGAGGGGGGATGATGATGTTGATGACGTTCAACCGGTAATAGAGGTCTTCCCGGAAGGTCCCCTGCCTTATTTTTTCCGCCAGGTCCTGGTGGGTGGCGGTGATGAGGCGGATGTCGATCTTTTTCGACTCCGTTCCCCCGACCGGCTTGATCTCCCTTTCCTGCAGGACCCGCAGCAGTTTGACCTGCATGGATAGTGAGAGGTCCCCGATCTCGTCCAGGAACAGGGTCCCGCCGTCGGCCTCCTCAAAGAGTCCGGTTTTCGTGGTGACGGCGCCGGTGAAGGCCCCCTTAACATGACCGAAGAGCTCGCTTTCCAGGAGGGTTTCGGGGATGGCGCTGCAGTTGACGGCCATGAAGGGTTTGTCCTTCCTGGGACCGTTATAGTGGATGGCTTTGGCCACGAGTTCCTTGCCTGTCCCGCTCCTTCCCTGGATCAGCACCGTGCTCTTGCCGTCGGAGACCCTTTCGATCAGCTCGAAGATTTCCTGCATGCCTTTGCTCTTCCCGATGATGTTGCTGTACTGGTACCGGCGGTTCACCTCTCTGCGCAGGGAGTTCACTTCGTGACGAAGGGCCTTCTCATCCAGGATCTTGTTCATGAGGATCCGGATCTCATCCATTTTGAAGGGTTTGGAGATGTAGTCATAAGCCCCCTGTTTCATGGCCTCCACGGCCGAGTCAATGGTCCCGAAGGCGGTCATGATGATCACATAGGTCTTCTTGGATATCCCCCTGACGGCCTTCAAAAGCTCGATCCCGCCGAGGCCCGGCATCTTCACGTCCGTCAGGACGATATCAAAGGAGTGCTCCTCGATCATCGAGAGGGCGGCGCTGCCGTTGCTTGCCGTCTGGACCAGGTACCCTTCGGTCAAGAGGATCTTCTGGAGCAGCTCACGCATCTTTTCTTCGTCTTCCACCACCAGAATGGATGCTGACTTATTCATTTCGGGTCTCCTCGGCATGGATGGGTAAAATCACCGTGAAGCAGGTTCCTTCATTGACCCTGCTTTCGACTTCGATCTTGCCTCTGTGATTTTCAATGATCCGGTGGCTCACGGCAAGACCCAGGCCGGTGCCCTGTCCGACTTCCTTGGTCGTGAAAAACGGATCGAAGATGTTGTTGATATATTCCCTGGGGATGCCGCAGCCTGTATCGCAGATCCGGACCTGGACCGACTCTTCGTCTCGGCCGATCTCGGTCTCTATGCGGAGGCTCCCTCCGTCCGGCGTGGCCTGGATGGCATTGATGATGATATTCAGAAAGACCTGCTGGATCTGGTTCGGGTCCGCAACAATTTTCGGAAGACGGCCGTTCAGATTTGATGTGAGTGAGATGAAATGTTTTTTGATTTGGTGCCTGGTCAGCGTCAGGGTGTTGTCTATCAGTTGATGGATGTCCGTGAGTTCGAAGCTGGGCCGGGTGTTTCTGGCGAAGTCCATGAGCTGTTGAATCAATTTTGCAATCCGTTCGGTTTGCTGGATGATGATGGAGAGTTCCTCCATTTTCGGGTCATCGGGTTTCATGTCCATCATCAGGTATTCGGCATTACCGGAGATGATGTTCAGAGGGGTGCCGATTTCATGGGCGATTCCCGCTGCAAGCTGGCCCACGCTGGAAAGCTTTTCGGACTGCTGGATCCGTTCCTGCATTCCCTGTTCCAACTGGATACGGAGGATGCCTGCGGCAAGCTGGTTTGCAAGCGCTTCGAGGAGCATAAAGTTTTCGCTGGAGAATCTGCGCCTGCGGTTGGTGATCACCTCCAGGACGCCGACCAGGGTTCCCTCCGCGAGGAGGGGAAGGCTCACGACGGTCTGAAGATAATCCTTGTCCACATCCGTGTCCAGGTAGATGTCCATATTCCCCTCGAAAGGGTTTTGAAGGTAGTGCATCTCCTGAGTGAAGGCGGTTTTTACACAGATCCTGCCCGAATCCGCCGTGACGGCCTGCCGGGCGAACTGATCCATGAATGCCTTGGAAAATCCCTTCTGGAATGAGAGAATGAGTTCGTTGGTTTTCTGATCGTACAGAAAGATGACGGCCACCTCCAGCTCCAGATTTTTTAAGATGATGTCCAGCGCCTTTCTGAGAATGGTATCCAGATCCGATGATTTTGCAATAATGTCTGAGATTTGAAAAACCGCGTTCCTCTCCCGTTCGATTTTATGCTTCTCGGTCACGTCATGAAGGATGCAGTTGATGAACTTCTGATTCTGGAATTCGATCAGGCTGTTGCTGATATCCACAAAGACCAGCCAGCCGTCTTTTCTCTGCAGGGGGATGTTGTACAGATTGTCAGAACCCCGTTCCAATGCCTTCCGGTAGTGTTCCTTGAGGCGTTCGCTGTGGTCCGGAGGGAAGAAGTCGAAGAAACGGGTTCGGAGGATCTCCTCATGTCTGTATCCGGTCAGAATCTCGGCTTTCAGGTTGGCGAGGGAGCAGAGCCTGTCTTCAGCATTGAAGATCATGATCGCATCGTTGGCGTTTTCCATGAGGTTTCTGAACTTGAGCTCCGACTTCAACAGATCCTGGGTGCGGTTCTCCACTTCCTGCTGGATGCCGGCGTTCCATTCCTCCATTTTTTCCTTGGACTCCTTGAGGCTTTTGGTCATCTTGTTGAATTCCAAGGCCAGGTCGGCCAGTTCATTGCCCGGCTGGGTCTCCACCTTCTGGTTGAGATCCCCTTTTGAGACCCGCTTGGCGGCCTGGGCCAGGACGCGGATGGGCCGGGTCAGGGTTTCGGAGATCAAGGCGGCGACCAACACCAGAAGGATGAAGAGGACGATCGCAATCATGATCGTCTTATTGCGCTGGGCCGTCAGGTCGCGAAAGGCCTCGGAGGTCTCCATCTCCCCGATCAACGTCCAGCCGAAGTACGGGGACCGGGCGTGGGCCTGAATGACCTTAAGCCCGCGGTAATTCAGAGGATAATTCTCAGAGATGCGCCAATCCTTGCGTTCAAGGATCTCGGCCAGGCGGATCTTCTTTTTCAAAATCACATCGGGGAGGAATCGCGACCTGGAGATCATACGGCCTTTGTCGTCAACCAGGTAGGTCTCGCCCGTTTCTCCAAGACCGGTCCGGTTTTCCAATATACGGTAGATGTCCTCTATATTGATGGACAGGGTAAAAAGTCCTGCCCATTCTCCGGTCTCACTCTTGATGGGGGCGAAGATCAGGACTTCGGGGCCATGGGAGGTCTCCATATAACGGATTTTGATGGGGGCCGGGTCAGCCTGATAGGCTATGAATTCCGGGGAAAGCCTGCGGTCGGAATCGAGCATGGATGCATCGGATGAGGCGAGCACGCCTCCGTTTTTTCCCAGGATCCAAATCTCCCGGGCGGCCATCTCGATCTTCTTTTCCGCCGCGTATTTCTGAACCCGGTTCCGAGCCGCCTCGATGTCTCCTTTGCCGAAGGTGGCGGACTGAAGCACCACCGTGGAGATAAAGATGAATTCGTTTTCCGCGACCGAGGATTTAAGCTGGACTTTTTTCTGTTCCAGATAATGGATCAGGGCTTCCTTCTGCAGGTCGAGCATGGATTCAAAATGGTCATAAACCTGCTTGCGGATGGCCTTTTTGCTTTGCTGATACCCTGTAAAGCTTACGGTGAGCAGGGGAATGAGGAAAAAAAGACTGAACCAGAGAAGAATCCTTCTCCCGATTCCGTAGAAGATGCTGATGTTCCGAAGATTCAACATGACCGGTCATCCCTCATCGTGCGGTTTTGACGGGAAAAATAGTAACATACGGCCATGGAAAAGTAAACATCTTGACAAGATCCGATCCTCCGGGTATGTTGTAAACATCTTCTGAATGGACGACGGCCTTGTCCGTCATGGAGGTGAGCCTGAAGTTTGACGGTGGTTGACAAAGCAAATGGTTGAACGTGCAACCTGTTATAAAAAGGAGGGATGACCTATGGCGAAGAAAGAGATGAAAAAGGAGAGCGCAAGGAGGATGGTGGAGTTCAGAATCTCGGCTCCCGATGCGAATTGGGTGGGGATTGCGGGGGATTTCAACGGCTGGAGGCCCGATGTTTTGAAGGCCAAGAGGTCCAGGGACGGCATCTGGAAGATACAGACCATGGTGCCGTCCGGAAAATATGAATACAAGTTTGTCGTGGACGGGAAATGGATCACGGATCCTTCCTGTCCCAAGAAGGTGGCCAATAGCTTTGGGACCGAAAACTCGGTTCTTGAAATCCATTAACGGTTTTAAAACGTCCTGAAAAACAAGATCCTGTCTGCAATCCCTGATTCGATTTGTTGCCCTATGCAAATGACCATGGTGTCAGGGAGGTTTCTGGCTGTCTGACTCAACTGACATGTCGGTGAATAGACAGGGATGGCATTGTCCTCAAGGACATGGATAACCGAGAGGTTTCAGGGACGGTTCGATATGAAAGGGAACCTCTGCGGCTGTTTTAACATCAAAGGGATCGCCTGAAATTCGTCAATTCCTGTTTCGGGTTTGCATCCGTCCCTGTCCGTTTTTCTCAAATACATTGAAGTAGGATTCTATGAATTGGGCTCCGGTTCTTATAGCGCTTCTCGCAGGATTTATTATAGGCCTTGTCGTTGCTTTTGCCTTAAAGTTAATCCAGGCGAAGACAGCTAAAGAACTTGCCGGGGAGCTGTTTCGAGAGAGTGAAACCCAGCGCAAGGCAGACGTAGATGCGGTCATCGAGAATGTCAAAGCGAGCTTTGGGAGTCTGTCACTTGATGCCCTGTCAAAATCTACAGAAGAATTTCTGAAACTGTCCAAAGTCACATTGGAGTCAGAGAGAGAAGGGAATATCAAAGATTTGGAGGCAAAAAAAGGTCTCATTGACCAGCAATTGCAGCGCATGACATCTCAATTGGAAAATGTTTCCGGTCTTGTGAAAGAACTTGAAAAGGACAGAGAGAAGAAATTCGGGGAACTGACAACCCAATTGAAAATCACGAGTGAACAGACCTCATCTCTTACGCAGGTTACGAACACGCTTCGTGAAGCTCTCGCAAGCACAAAGGTCAGAGGACAATGGGGTGAGCGAATGGCTGAGGATGTCTTGCGGCTGGCGGGTTTTATTGAGAATGTGAACTATCTTAAACAGAAATCCATCCAGGGGATTGGATCGCGGCCGGACTTCACGTTTCTCCTGCCTCGGCATCTTACGCTGAATATGGATGTTAAATTCCCTTTGGACAACTATCTTAAATTCCTTGAGGCTGACTCGGAACAGTCGAAAATGAAATATCGCAATGACTTCTTGAGAGACGTGAAAGCCCGGATTAAAGAAGTTACAACTCGTGAATACATCAGTCCGGAACAGAACACGGTCGATTATGTGCTGTTGTTTATCCCCAATGAACAGATCTATGCCTTCATCCATGAGCAGGACAGCTCAATTTTTGATGATGGGATCAAAAACAAAGTGGTCTTCTGTTCTCCCATCACGCTCTTTGCCGTTCTGGCCGTGATTCGACAGGCTGTTGACAACTTCGCATTGGAGCGGACTTCTAATGAAATACTATCGTTGCTGGGGCAATTCAAGAAACAATGGGGTGACTATATTAAGAAATTTGATCTGCTGGGCAGAAAGATTGCAGAGGCACAAAACGAATACGATGCCATCACGTCCACGCGGCAGAGGAAGCTCGATATTGTTTTAAATAAAATTGAAGATCTTAGAACTCAGCGAGGACTGCCGGCAGCGCCTGATGAGGATGTGGATTTGCTGACTGCCGGTATGGAAGTTGAGGCAACAGGGGAAGACGAGGTTTAGCACCAATACTGTTCACTTAAGGATAATCGGTCACGAATTTTGTCATTCCCGCAACGATTCTGAGCGGGAATCTGGTTTAAGCTGCCTGAAAAACCATATCCCCGATAGAGGCATTCGGGGATGACTTCATCTTAACTGAACGGTATTGGGTTTAGCACGCCCTTTGACGGAAGCGAGCCGTTTCCTGCCCTACTTTCCGCTGAGCGTCTTCTTGATCTCCGACATCTCCTGCTCCTTTAAAAGAAGATTGATCCGCTCAATTCTGTATTGAATATACCATGGAACAGGACTCCGGACAAATTGCCATGCCTCCTTGATTTTTCTTGCCTCCATCCCCATTTCTTCGTATAATCCCAACATAAAGATTTCGCGGAATTCAGAGACGATGTAAAACAGAAGGAGGGATGATTATGACTGTTGCGGAAAGAAAGACCAGCCACCCTTACATATCTGTAGACTCGAAAATTGCCTCCGGGCAGCCGGCCATTCGCGGCGCCCGCATTACCGTGATGGA
>MNYV01000059.1 GCA_001873285.1 Nitrospirae bacterium CG2_30_53_67 | reverse complement strand
AGGCCTATTTCAAAAAGACCGGGCGGATGGTGGAACCCCCGCCGGAATTAAGGCCTGCATCCCTGCCGTCCGATATGCATCTTTCACAGGCTGAAAACCTGGTTGGGGTTAGCGGAGAACCTGTAAAAAAAAGGTAAGACCACCATGCTCGACCGCAGGCTGATTACACATTTTGATTTCGGGTTTTTATTTCTGATCCTTTTTCTTTCTTTGATCGGGGTCGGGGCCATCTACAGCGCCTCTCATTTTGCCGGGAGTCCGCCGTCGGCCCTCTATTTAAAACAGCTCAACTGGATCGGGTTTGGGCTCATTGCTCTCTTGGTAACGGTTTCTATTCATTATCAGACCATCCAGCGCTATGCGTATGTGATTTATACGGTCTCAGTCCTCCTGCTCATCATCGTAGCCTTCAAAGGGAGGACGGGTATGGGGGCGCAGCGGTGGATCGACATCGGGCCGTTGACCCTCCAGCCATCGGAGTTTGCCAAGATCGCCCTGATTTTGGCCCTCTCCAGATATATTTCGGATGCCCGTGACCGCGGGATCATCACCCTCAGCCATTACGGGGTCATGGGTATCCTGATCGGCATCCCCCTGATTCTGGTTGCCCGGCAGCCCGACCTGGGAACCACGCTGATGCTGATGCTTATTTCACTGACCCTGATATTTATAGCCGGCATTCCCATAAAGATCCTTCTTACCGGTGGGATTGCTTCGCTTGGTGCGGTCCCCTTCCTCTGGCGCTTCCTCAAGGATTATCAGAAGCAGAGAATCCTGGTGTTTTTCAATCCTGCCATGGACCCGAGCGGCGCCGGGTACCACATCATCCAATCGAAGATCGCCATCGGTTCCGGCGGGTTTTTGGGAAAGGGGATTCTCCATGGGACACAGAGCCAGCTCCGGTTTATCCCGGAACAGCATACGGATTTCATCTTCTCGGTCATCGCCGAAGAGACCGGTTTTATCGGCGTGCTGATCCTGGTCCTGCTCTTTGCCTATTTTGTGTTCTGGGGAATCAGCTTCGCCCTCAAGTCCTATGATGACTTCAGCATGCTGACCATCACCGGGCTGGTCAGCATGATCGCCTATTATGTCTTTGTGAACATCGGGATGACCTCAGGCGTCTTCCCGGTCGTAGGCATCCCCCTCCCCTTCATCAGCTACGGGGGCTCGGCCCTGATCACCCTCTTCATCGCAGCCGGGCTGATCCTGAACATCCGCATGAGGCGCTTTCAGGGGGGGTGAAAGACAAGACGCACCACAGAGAAAGGCTAAAGATAGCTAAAGGCAAAGGCAAAGGCAAAGGCAAAGAATTCACCGCAGAGCACACAGAGACCGCAGAGGAAAGGCCTTTTAGGTAAGAACGAAAACCAAGACCTCTTCACCACAGAGGCGCGGAGGTCGCAAAGGAAGAGATTCCGGGCTAAATGCCAAGACAAGAAAAAGAAAAAATGCTTGACAACAATAAACCAGGACACAGAGAAAAGATAGAGATAGCAAAAGGCAAGACGTGCTCCGTTCATTTGGAAAATTGTTCTTTACATTTTGGCGGGATATAGAGAGAATGATTGAAAATATCATTCGGTTCGGCCTACCGCAAGAGGTCGAGTGAGCGCACCAAAACAGGCGTGTCCGGCCGTCTCAACGATCCGGAAAATATGGAGGAGTCTCTTCCTTGCTCAAAGCCATCATCATTTCCATGCGGCCTGAACAGTGGATAAAAAATCTCTTTGTCTTGGCCCCCCTGCTTTTTTCGCAAAACCTTCTTGATCTTGAGATGTTTTTTAGAGCCTTCCTCGGCTTTCTCATTTTCTGCGGCGCATCCGGGGCGATCTACCTGGTCAATGACGTGAAAGACATTGAAGAAGACCGTTCTCATCCGAAAAAAGCAGCACGGCCCGTCGCCTCCGGCAGGCTTTCGGTCATGACGGCAGTGGTTTCGGCGATTCTCCTTTCCGGCCTCTGTCTCGGCGTCAGTTGGTTTCTGTCCTCCGGTTTCGCGGCGATCCTCCTGATATATCTTACCTTGAATCTCCTCTACTCTTTCATCTTGAAGGAGCTTGTCATTATTGATGTCATGACCATCTCGGCCGGCTTTGTGCTTCGTGTGCTGGCCGGATCAGCGGTCATCGATGTGCCGACGTCCCAATGGGTGCTGATCTGCACGGCCCTCATCGCCCTATTCCTCGGCTTCTCGAAAAGGCGTCACGAACTCATCTTGCAGGAAAACGGCGCTGTGTCATCGCGCAAAGTCCTTTCTCAGTACAGCCCTTACTTCCTCGATCAAATGATCGCAGTGGTGACGGCCTCTACGGTCATGTCCTATGCCCTCTATACCGTATCCGAAGAGACCGTTGAAAAGTTCCAGACTTCAAATCTGATCTATACCGTCCCCTTCGTGCTCTACGGCATCTTCCGCTATCTTTATCTGGTGCATCAGAAGGACCGGGGGGGAAATCCCGCACAAATCATGCTCAGCGATAAGCCGATGATGCTCAATGTCATCTTGTGGGTTGTTGTCGTGTTGGCAGTTCTATATCAATGAAAGCTGAATGGGAAGGCCATGATGAAACCAAAAGTTGCTGTCCTTAAGACGAGGCCGGAGACCGTACTGGAAGATTATAAGAGGCTCTTGCGCCTTGCGGAATATGAAACGTTCCTGCCCAAGGACAAGGACACCGCGCTCAAAATCAATATCTCCTGGGAGGTCTATTTCCCGGCGTGCTCCACGCCGCCCTGGCAATTGGAGGGCGTGATCCGGACCTTGCTTCTGGACGGCTACTCCCGGGAGCTCATGCATGCCTGCCACAACCGGACCGTGGTGGTCTCGGCCAAGAAGGGGGAAATCAACAACAAGCACAAGCCGATCGTGGAGAAGTACGGGCTGCGGAACATCCATCTCTACGAAGGAGAAGAGTGGATACGCTACGAGCCCAAAGGAAAACTGCTGGTCCTCGACAAGATCTTTCCGGATGGAATCAAGATTCCCAAGCGGTTTATCGGCGAGAACATCATCCATCTTCCCACCATGAAGACCCATGTCTTCACCACCATGACCGGAGCCATGAAGAACGCCTTCGGCGGGCTCTTGAACGAAAAACGGCATTGGACCCACAGTGTGATCCATGAAACCCTGGTGGATCTTCTCATGATCCAGAAGGAGATCCACACCGGGATCTTCGCTGTCATGGATGGGACCCTTGCCGGGGACGGGCCCGGGCCGAGGTGCATGGTCCCTCTGGAAAAAAATTACATCCTTGCCGGCGCGGACCAAGTGGCCATCGACGCCATTGCCGCAAAGATGATGGGATTTGATCCCCTCTCCCTGAAATTCATCCGACTGGCCCACGAACGGGGGCTCGGCGTCGGCGACCCCGCAGAGATTGAAGTGGTGGGCGAGGATATCTCCGGCGTGAACTTTCACTTTCACGGCCATGAGAACACGCTGGCCAGCCGGGGGCAAAAATTGATCTACCACGGGTGGCTGAAACCCCTGGAAAAGCTCATGCTGCGAACCTTCCTGGTCCCATGGTCCTACGCCGCGTCCCGGCTTTATCATGACCTCTACTGGTATCCTTTGATAGGGAAGAAGAGAATCGGAGAGATCCGAAAGACACGCTGGGGGAAGCTTTTTGAGAAGTATGAGTAATTCTTGTTACTAAAGAATTCTTATGGAGGTGAAATGGTTTTTAACCCTGCTATATAGCCAAGTAAGCCTTTCTCTGCGTCCTCCGCGCCTCTGCGGTGAGAGCTTTGTCTTTAGCTTTTCACCAAGCAGGTTCTTCTTTGCGTTCTCTGTGTGCTCTGTGGTGAGATTTCTTGTTTTTAGCTTTAGCCCAGAGATCTCTTCTCCGCGTCCTCTGCGTCTCTGCGGTGAGAGCCTTGTCTTTAGCTTTTCACCCTGCAGATTTTTCTCCGCGTCCTCTGCGGTGAATCTTGCTTTTAACCAGGCATCACAAACCGCGCTCGCTGATAAAACTCCTATACGTCTTATTGTTGATAACCTTCACATTACTTCCGGCATAGGCCTCCAGGAACACGCGGGGCGCCCGATAGTTTTTCTGGTTCCATTTAAATTCAAAGCCGTGAAGTTTCCCTTGGGCTTCTTCCAGATAATCGATCTCTTGCTGTCCGTGAGTCCTCCAGAAATAGATATTCTTGGCGATCCCATGGTTCTGGTTAAACTTGATCCTCTCACTGATCATAAAATTTTCCCACAGGTTTCCGATGTCCCCGCGTAGATTCAGGGGGTTGAAATTGTTGATCAGGGCATTTCTGACGCCGGTATCAAAGAAATAGATCTTTCTGAGCTTCTTTAATTCATTTCTCAGGTTTCGGCTGAAAGGCCCAAGACGAAAAATAATAAAGGCCTTTTCCAGAACTTCAATATAACTTACTACGGTCTTCTTATCTATTCCGACAATCCCGGCCAGCTCGGTGTAGGAGACCTCCTGACCGATTTGCAGGGCCAGGGCCTGCAGCAGCCTCTCTAAAACTTCAGAGTGTTTGATCTTCTGGTACTGAAGGGCATCTTTATAAAGATAGCTATGGGTGAGACTCCTTAATTTTCCTTCCGCCTCGGTCTTGGCCTGAACAATCTCCGGATACATCCCGAGGAGCATTCTTCTTTCAAGGATTCTCTGAATTTCAATATCCGAATAGATGGCGGAGATCTCTTCGAGGGAAAAGGGATAGAGGTGAAATTCATACTTTCTCCCTGTCAGGGGTTCGGAGATCTCGTTCGACAAATCAAAAGATGAAGAGCCCGTGGCCAAGACCTGTACGTCCGGAAGTTGATCCACCATGATTTTCAGAGTGATGCCGATATTTTTCACCCTCTGCGCCTCATCAACAAAAATGAGCCTGTTCCTGCCGATGAACTCCTTGATTTCCGTGGACGTAACTTGTGTCAAGGCCTGGCGTATATCCGGCTCATCACAGTTCAGGTAGGTTGATTTTTCAGGGTATTTCTTCTGTATCTCTTTGATCAGAGTCGTCTTGCCCACCTGTCTCGGACCGTAGATAATGACCACCTTCTTCTTAAATAGATGATTTTCAATATTTTTTTGGATTGTCCGAGGAATAATCGGCACGTTTAGTCTCCAATTAATTATAATCTAAGGGAATAGAATACCCTAAATATATATAAAATGGGGAATTAAATCAAGTATTTTTTGCAAGGGAGGGAATCATAAGCAAGAAGATTATTCGAACCGGGGAGTTTGTTCCAGACAATGAACGCCGGATCCACGAAGAACCTGCAAGGAGGCGAATAGATCACGGACTGGCCTGGGCACGGGAAAAAAGACCATCAGAAACCGACCTCCCGAAACTGAGTGAAGCCATCCGGAAATAAAAGCAAGGTCCGCATGGATGTCAATAACCCGATTTTTCTTGAAGGATTGTTTGAACTGGACAAGAACGATCGGCACGCCGTGCTAAACACCCTTTGTATCCCTTCACCCGGATCATGATTCAGCCTACCGGTAATCTCAGACCAACCCGTGCCGATGAATGCTTTTTCTCCATGTTCTCTGTAGGAGAGTTGTTGTATTTCTTTGCGTCCCTGCGGTGAGATTTCTTGTTTTTAGCTTTTAACCCAGAGATCTCTTCTCTGCGTCCTCCGCGTCTCTGCGGTGAAGTTTTGTTCTTGCTTTTTGCCAAGGAAGTTTTTCTCTGTGTGCTCTGTGGTGAGAAGGGTTTTTTGGCCGAGAGAATCCTACGAAGCGAAATACCTGGAGATCAGAACTGCGAGGGCAATGAGAAGCCCGGCGTTCACGATATGCTCCCCGTTCTTTACCCACTGGGATGCGGCCCATCCGCCTGAACCGGTTTCATAGGGCGTAAGC
>MNYV01000058.1 GCA_001873285.1 Nitrospirae bacterium CG2_30_53_67 | reverse complement strand
TCGTGTCCCTATTATTCGTATTATTCGCTATTATTCGCCTATTATTCGAAGGCTCGTAGAGCGGCGTACCACAGGGGGTAAGCCGCAGTCGCACACCTTGATGAGACCACCCTATTTACGAGCAGGACCACTAAGAAGGCGGAGGAAAATCTCACGGGTCTTCTGAGTGACGGCGTGATAGTCGTCAAGAAGCTTCCGGCCTGGAGGTTCCGTATCGTTGTTTGCATAACCCATGCGAAGGGCCAGGGCCCGGTTTTTCCCCGGATCTGAGGAAAGAGAGGTAATGGGGCGGTCTTGAACGATCCGGGTGCGGCTTTCAAGACGGCTGAGGAAGAGATAGGATGCCTTAAGTAATGCGGCGTCCTCTTCTGATAGAAAGCCCAGTCTGCATGCTGTATTTAAAATCCGGAGTGTCCCCGGGAACCGGATCTCCGGGTTTTCATACCCGTAGCGAAGCTGAAGATACTGCACCAGAAACTCGATGTCGATCAGCCCCCCCGCTCCGGTTTTGAAAAAAAGAAGCGCCTCGCTCTGCCGGGCCTTCTCCTGTTCAATTTTCATTCTCATTTCCAGGACTTTTTTATGGAGTTCCGGATCCGGCGGATGGTGAAAAAGCGTCTCTGTAATCAAGGATCTCAGCCGCTCACCGGTTTTCTTGTCTCCGGCGCAGAAGCGGACCCTGGTGAGCGCCTGCCGTTCCCACGGTTGTATGCTCTGATCGAGGTATTCATGGAACCCTTCCAGGGACTGGACCAGAGGTCCGGCCTCTCCCTGAGGTCTTAAGCGCAGATCTACACGGTAGGCCATCCCTTCTGCAGTCATGGTGGAGAGGATGGCCGTGATCCGGCCTGCAAGACGGGTAAAGAAATCCTTGTTGGTTATCTTTCCGTGACCTGAACATTCTCCATCTTCTGAGTAAACAAAGATGAGATCGAGATCGGACCCGTAGATGAGCTCCTCGGATCCGAGTTTTCCTGCTCCCATGACGGCAAACCCTGCATCTTCTCCAAGAGGGTTCTGCGGACTGCCGTAGGTCTTCACAAGCTCTTCCATGGCGAGGGTATATGCCGTCTCGAGGCAGGCGTCAGCCAGGCGGCTCAAAGCCTGTGAGGTTTCAAGGAGGTCCGTATCCATGAGGATATCCCGGAGCCCGATTTTCATTTCCTCCAGGTGTTTGAAACGACGGAGAAGGTCCATTCTCTCCGGGCTGGAAGAAATTTTTTTCATTCCCTGCATCAGGGTACGAAAGAGAATCTCCGATGGGGGTTCCGGATGCATGAGATCCTCTCCGATAAGAACTTCAATGGTGTCGGGATGGCGGACCAGGAGGTTGGAAAGGTAACTGCTCATGCTGAAAACAAAAACAATTTTTTTAAGAAAAGGGGGAGTTTCTCCAAGAAGTCCGTAAAAGATCTCCCTGGCGCCGTATATGGAAACAAAACGTTCCAGGTTGTTTAGGGCCATATCCGGATCCGGAGAAGAGGAAACCTCCTTGAGCAGGGCCGGCGCGATCTTCCGGAAAAGGACCTTGCAGCGGGATGAGGTATGTGCATAGGGTGGGCCTTCCTTCAAGAGGATGATGTTTTTATAGGCGATATGGGGATTCTGAAACCCGAGCAGGGATAGATGCCTGTGGACCTCCTCTACCTCCGGATCTTCACTGAGGATGTCGTGCACAGGAGAGTCTTCTTCGCCGAGTCCCCGTTCTTTTTCGTAAAAAAGGTTTTCAAAAAGCCTTTGCACTCGGCTCCTATGACCATCGAGATCCTGAAGAAAATTCCGGAGATCTCTCGCGCCGCATCGCCTGGCAAGCTGTTCAAGTCTGGACGGGTCCGTGGGAAGGGTCTGGAGTTGGAGCTGGTTCTCGATTTGAAGCTTGTGCTCCACATCCCTCAAAAAAATGTATGCCTTTGAAAGCGAGGAAAAATCCTCATAGGTGATCAGCTCTTTATCGCAAAGCCTGTGCAATGCGCGCAGGGAATTTCTTTCACGTATCCAGGTGATCCTCCCTCCATAGATGAGTTGGAGCGCCTGGATGAAAAATTCTATTTCTCGGATTCCGCCGCGGCCGAGCTTGATGTTGTCACCTCGGGAAGTTCTCTGCCCAAGCTTTTTGAGAATCTTCTTTTTCATCTCCTTGATTTCGTCAATGGCCTCATAGTCGAGGTACTTACGGTACACAAAAGGCCTGACCATGTTTTCAAATTCCTTGCCAAAAGAGAGATCTCCGGCCACAGGACGGCATTTGGTCAGGGCGGCTCTCTCCCAGGTCCGGCCGAAGGATTCATAATAGAGTTCAAAAGTTCTAAGAGATGATGCAACGGGACCCTGAGACCCTTCCGGACGGAGGCGAAGATCCACTCGGAATACGAAACCATCCTCGGTGTTCGCATGCAGCATGTCGGTCAATGCTTCGGAAAGTCTGACAAAATAAAGGTGGTTGCCCATGCTTCCTTGAACCCCGCCGTAGGCATCGGACACGCCCGTGGTTTCTCCCTGGTCCGATTCATAGAGGTAGAGAAGATCAATGTCCGAGCTGAAGTTGAGTTCGGCGCCGCCGAGCTTGCCCATCCCGAGAACGGCAAAGCGGCACTCTCGAGGCGTACCGGATGGATCCTCCATCATAGGCCGCCCGTACCGAATCTTCATAAAACGATCGGCCGTCTGATAGGCGGCCTCAATGGCCGCCTCGGCCAGGGTGGTCAGAGACCGGGTGGTTTCGGAAAAATCCGAAGATCCTGTCAGGTCCTTGGCTCCGATACGAAGCATCTCTCTCTGTTTGATCCGGCGCAGCGCCGGATAGGCCTGCTTAAGATCCGAGATTCCCCGGCAGGCGTTGAGAATCTCCTGAATGAGCGGCCCTTTTTCAGGGGATGAGTTCCAGACCGCATCCTCGATCAGCCATGAGAAAAGATCGGGATCCTGAATCAGGATGCCGCTCAAAAACGGGCTGGCTCCGAAGACGGTGCAGAGTATCCTGAGGGGATGCTTTTTCTGCTGGAATATCCGAAAAATTTCCTCCGGGTCTTTTATCCGGCAAAAAAAACGTTCCGCCTGATTCAGGGCCTGTTCCGGATGGGCTGAATCCCTGATGTTTTTAAGGAGACTCATGAGGAATGTCTCGGGTTTTTGCCTTGGAGAGGCCCATAAAGCGATGGATTTAAGGTTCTCAATGACGGTTTTGCTCGGAGGAAGATGATAATCCCCGAGAAGAGGTCCAGCCTCTTCAGGAGAGGGTTTATTTTCTAACAGAGATTTTAGTCCGCTCATCCTGGATGATCCACGGGGATAATAGATAAAGATGGACCGGTTCTCTTTCGAGGGCATCACTCCGAGATGGATGCGCCTTTCTGATCACCATATAATAATTCGACCGGATTGTCAAAAAGGACTCAGGGAGGGAGAAGAAGATATGGGGAGGATGTCAGATGTTTCGATCCGAGATTTTTTTGGTTTTGAAACACCGAGCGGCCTGACCGATTTGTTTTGTTTGTGTGAGGAGGTCCTGCAAATATCCCAGACATTCCTCTTTTGGGATCATAGGATCTGCCTGGGTCCTGAGAATAAGACTGTTGAGCGTTTTTTCAAGGTTCTCGCTTTGCTCCTGGACCTTGCCCAGGCTGTTATTGACGGCGGCGATCATGCGGTTGGCGTCTTCTACAAAACTTCGGATCCTGATATCATCACCGGTTCGAACCGTCAAACGCAGACAGAGATCGCCTTTGGCGATATCCTTCATATTTTCTTTGAGGCGGCTAAAGGGCCCGATGAATTTTTTCGACAGGGACCAGGCAAAAAAGATGATCAGCAGAAAGTAACCCACAAAAAGCATGAGGAAGAGAATGGAGGAGTCCACGTGTCCGCTGATGGTTTTTGAAAGAAGAAGAAGAAGAAAACCGCCCAGCAGAACGGTTAAAAGCAAGGTCAGCGTCTGAAAGAAAAGGTCTCTTTCAATAAAATACCGTTGTTTTTTCAGACCCGCTTTTTCCATGGTTTTGGCGCTGCTCCGATGACTCAATTTCAGTATAAACCTGTTCTGAAAAGGGTGTCAAGAAAGATCTGTTTTTCAGGGACAGAGGAAGGCCTTGATACCCAAGGCGCCCTGTGTTAGGATCTTAATGGTCAACAAAAGGACGATGAATCAGAGGGTCTCATGTTTTTTGCGGGCATTGATGTCGGGTCTCGAACCACCAAGGCAGCAGTTCTTGACTCGGGAGGAAGAGTGGTCTCCTCGAATATCGTAGAAACCGGGATTCAAGGACGGAAGGCCGCAGAGCAGGTCTTTGCATCCTGTCTTGAAAAGGGAGGGATTGACCGGAGGGATGTCTTGAAGGTCGTCTCCACCGGGTATGGAAAAAAACGGGTTGATTCGGCCTCCATTCATATGACCGAGATCACCTGTCATGCCAGAGGCGCTTTCCATTTTTTTCCTGAAACAAGAACGGTGATTGATATCGGAGGGCAGGACAGCAAGGCGATTCTTTTAGACGGATCCGGAGGCGTGCTCGATTTTGTTATGAACGACCGCTGTGCCGCAGGCACAGGACGTTTTCTTGAGTTCATGGCCGGTGTTTTAGACATGGGCATTCTCCGGATGTCCGCCGTTCCATTTGATTCAGGAAAAACCCAGTCCATCAGCAGCCTTTGTACGGTTTTCGCTGAATCCGAAGTCATTTCCTTATTATCCGAAGGGCGCCCCGTGGAAGATATTGTGCGCGGGCTCTTTGCATCCATTGCAGAGCGGACAGCCGCACTGATTCAGCGGATTCCCTATGCTTCTCCCGTAACCATGACGGGCGGGGTGGCAAAAAACAAGGGTGTGGTGGATGCCTTGCAGGAACGATTAAAACTCTCTTTGAATATTCCCGATGAGCCGCAGATCGTCGGCGCGGTCGGGGCCGCCTGGATCGCACGCAGCAACGCCGCCAGATCCACGGGCAAACCTGTAAAACATCTTTAATCTACGGTTATGTTATCAACCGCAATGCGGTATTGTATCTCAAAGGCATAACACGCGGGTCACGCGCCGCCTTTTGGCGCGTCGCCGTGGACCCGCTGGTTGGATGCTTGTCACTCTGGGCTGTATTATTGGCCTGAGATATGCGACTGCCTATCGAATACGAGTTTTCCAGTAGCCGGGTTCTCGATGGCAGTGCATTACCGCTATGATAAGAATGTAATTTGTTTCGATGGAGTAAAGAATGGCATAAGGAAATACGCGTGTCAGATACCGGCGGACATCCTTTTCGAGTGGTTTCCATTGTTCAGGTTTTTCGATAATATGCTGAATAGCGTACTCAATCGCTTCGATAAAACGATGCCCAAGACCGGATTGGCAAGCCTCGTAATATCGGGCTGCATCTTGGTATTCTTCCAGGGCTTCCGGATGAAAATCATATTTCATTTCTTGACGGCCTGTCTGACTTGCGCCAAGGCGACATCACCGGGAATTGTTTGAACGCGGCCACTGCGAATATCATTTTGACGGCGACATGCTTCTGTTATCCAGAGTTGACGTACATAGTCGTCTTCAGCTGGATCCAGGCTTTCCACTAATCTGTCGGCAAGAAGGGCGCGTGCGTCACTGGAAAGTGAAAGAGCTTCTTCTGCAATTTGTTCGACAGTTAACTTCATAGCAATCTCCTTATTGAAATGTGGCTGAAACTACGCCAAATCCATATTGACAACCACCCTATGCTGATATTTTCTGATATTTTACAGATGAACGATCGCATAGTCAATTATAAAAAGCAGAAGCGGGGGAGGCTTTATCGCCGATTTCCAGCGACCCACAAGGTATCCGCTTGTTAACTCTTTTTGTTCTGTAGTCTTTTTCTGAACCAAATAGTTTGTAAAATCTCGGGACGGGCACTCAATATTTCGCCGGTCTCAATCCGGCTCAACAGATGACGACTGGCGGTCGCTTTTACTCCTAATCCGCCCAGGTACACGAGACGCTTTACCCCAGCGGAATAATAGGAATAATAGGTAGGAATAATAGGGACAGCGCCCATTTATTGCTTTCTCTTCCGAGGTCTCCCCCTCGGCATTGCCTGCAACCTTCTGCCAAGCATCTTTCCTGCCTGTGCGT
>MNYV01000057.1 GCA_001873285.1 Nitrospirae bacterium CG2_30_53_67 | reverse complement strand
TGCCTTGAGCATCCGCTCAACCTCCTCGATATCACTCTTAAGTCTCTTTAACTTCTCATCCCTGATATAACCAAGATCTCCAGCGAGTAATACTTGTGTCTCCAATTCGCAATTTGTAAATCTCCAAGCATAATTGATAAGACTGGGGCCCTTCCTTTAACTCCTTGTAGTGTTTGAGCACTTCACTTGACCCCTGGAATCCTTGACCCCTTGAACCCTTGACTCCTTGACTCCTTGACTCCTTGACTCCTTGACCCCTTGACCCCTCGACCCCTCGACCCCTTGACTCCTTGACTCCTTTCTACCCACCAGATGAAAGAAGTCCCTCTTTTTAAAACCTCTTTAAGATCTGATAGGTCGTATTCCTTTGTGCCGCTTGGAATCCCGCATCCCGGATCAGCCGGATGATTTCCTCGGCGCTCATCCGGTAGGAGACCCCGGTGGCCGAGACCACGTTCTCCTCAATCATGGTGCTTCCGAAGTCATTGGCGCCGAAGAACAGGGCCGCCTGCCCCATCTTGGCCCCCTGTGTGACCCATGAGGCCTGAATGTTGTCAATATTGTCCAGCAGGAGCCGGGAAATGGAGAGGACCCTGAGATACTCCACCCCTGTAACGGTCTCGCCCCCCAGTTCGGTATTCCCAGGTTGATAACTCCACGGGATGAAGGCGGTAAAACCGCCGGTCTCGTCCTGCAGATCCCGGATCCGGATCAGGTGCTGAATCACATCTTCCGGTTCTTCTATGCTTCCGAACATCATGGTGGCAGAAGCCGGGATGCCGAGCCCATGCGCCTCCCTCATGACGTCGAGCCAGATCTTCTGCGAGATCTTGTTGGGGCTGATCCGGGAGCGGACGCGGTCTACGAGGATCTCCGCGCCGCCGCCGGGGATGGAATCGAGTCCTGAGGCCTTCAGCCTGGTCAGCACATCCCGGATGGAGAGATCGGACTGACGGGAGAGATGAACGATCTCAGGGGGAGACAGGGCGTGGATGTGGATTGGGTATCTCGTTTTGATCTCATGGAAGAGTTCTTCGAAGTATTCAATGGAGAGGTCCGGATGAAGCCCCCCCTGCATCAGGATCTGGGTCCCGCCCAGATTCAGGGTCTCCTGGATTTTCCTGAATGTCTCTTCCCGGGAGAGGAGATAGGCGTCCGGGTCTCCTTTGGAGCGGTAGAAAGCGCAGAAACGGCACCGGTTGATGCAGATGTTGGTGTAATTGATGTTCCGGTCTATGATGAAGGTCACGGTCTGGTCCGGGTGTTTCCGGCGCCTGCTCCGCTGCGCCCACTCTCCAAGCGTCAGAAGGTCGGCCTTCTCCAGGAGAAACAACCCCTCCTCTTGGGTAAGGCGTTTTTCTTCCCGGATCTTTTCTTCTATCGCATTTGTAGTGTTCAGGTTCATAGATAAAATTTTACGGCAAATTTAAAATTAAGGTTCTTCTCCCATTTAGTGGGTAAAAAGGGTTCGAGGATTCCAGGGTTCAAGGGGTCAAGTGAAATACTGAAAAGCAAGCAAAATCTCCAGAGAAAAACACTGGAACCCTTGAACCCTGGGACCCTCGGCCCCTTATGTTTTCACCCATTTTTTAGAGATAATCTAATTTTCATTATCATACCGTCTGATCTCGTGATAAAGCGTATCCCGTTCCACAGGAATCTTGCCTGCCTTTTGAATCATCCGGACCAGGGCCTCTCGTGAGAGGACCTCGGAGGTCATGGCCCCGGCGGCATGGGTGATCTTTTCTTCCACAACGGTGCCGTCTATGTCGTCCACACCGAATAGGAGCGAGACCTGCGCGATTTTTTCTCCGAGCATGATCCAGAAGGCCTTGATGTGGCCGAAATTATCCAGGAATATCCGGCTGACCGCCAGGGTTTTGAGATCGTCCAGACCCGTGGTCATTCCGGTTTGGGGGATACGCGTGTTTTCCGGGTGGAAGGCCAAGGGGATAAAGGCCTGGAATCCGCCGGTACGGTCCTGCAGATCCCGGAGCCTTGACATATGATCAACCCGGTCTTTAAGATTCTCCAGATGGCCATAAAGCATGGTGGCGTTGGATTTGAGACCTGCTCCGTGAGCCGCTTCCATGATTTCAAGCCATCGCTCACCTGAGATCTTCTCAGGGCAGATGATTTGCCTGACCTTGGGGCCGAAGATTTCGGCGCCCCCTCCGGGGAGGGATCCGAGACCGGCCTGTTTGAGTTCTCTTAGCAGATCTTCGAGGGGGAGTCCTGTGATCCGGCTGAAATAGTCTATTTCCACGGCGGTGAATGCCTGGATGTGGATATGGGGGAAACGCTGCCGGAGCGCGGAAAGGAGATCCAGGTAATAATCGAAGGGGAGATGGGGGTGCAGCCCCCCCACAATATGAAACTCCGTGGCGCCCTCTGCCGCGCCCAGCTCAGCCCTTTTGATGACCTCGGAGAGATCCATGGTATAGGCATCCGGATCCTTCTCATCCCGGCTGAAGGCGCAGAAGGCGCAGCGGTTCACACAGATATTGGTGTGATTGATGTGGCGGTTGACGATAAAATAAGCGAGGTTCCCGTTTTTGGCCTGGCGCCGGATAGAGGCGATCCTCCCCAGCCTGAGGAGGTCATGGGACTCCATCAGGGCCAATGCCTCGTCAGGGCTGATCCGTTGATCCTCTTCCACCTTGCTCTGAACCATATCCAGAATATCCATAGGTCTCTCTTCAAGAATAAAAAAGATACCATACCTATTGAAAAAGAATCAATGAAAATGGCATGATGCTTGCCGCTCCGGGACTCCGTCCATTAGTGGCCCTATTCGTAAATATGGTGGTATTCGAGTGCCGTAGGGCCGCCTCCTCTGCGTTTCGCTCCTTGCGGCGTACCACAGGGGGTACACCTCAGTCGCGCGCCTTGATGAGACCGCCCTACGACCCTCTCGGTACGCCACCACATTTACGAACAGGACCACTTTGCGCCGCATGACCCGCCTTTCTCTATCCTTGCTGCCTTCGGCAGTTATCACATTTTGGAATCTTGGGTTGACTGAAGTATTGGAGAAGAGGTATGTTTCATAAAAGATTTGTATTTGCTGACAACTGACAACTGACAACTGAATTCATGATCGATATCCACTGCCATATTCTCCCGGGACTGGACGACGGACCTGAGAATTTACAGGAAACCCTCGATATGTGCCGCATGGCCGTTGACCATGGGATTACAACGGTTTTTGCCACCCCGCATATGTTCAACGGTCTCTTTTCAACCAGCAGGGAGTCGATCCTGAATGCCTATGTTAAGACCCGTGAGGCCCTTGAATCTGAAGGGATCCCCTTGAACCTCTATGTCGGCGCTGATTTGCACCTAATTCCCGACATGGTGGAGATGATACAGACAAACCAGGCGCTGACCCTGAATAACAGCCGGTATTTTCTGATGGAACTCCCCTCCATGGTCCTGCCGCCGAAGCTAAACGAGGTGGTCCAGAGGATGATCGGGAGCAGCTTGGTGCCGGTGATCACTCATCCCGAAAGAAATCAGGTGATTTTGAAACGGGAGGAGATCCTTCTTGATCTGCTGGACCAGGGGGCCCTGTGCCAGGTCACGGCCATGAGCCTGACCGGGGAATTCGGCAAGGATTGCGAACGCTTTGCCTGCAGGATGATCGAGGCGGATGCCGTGCATTTCATTGCCTCGGATGCCCATTCTACCGGTTGGAGGAGGCCCGATCTTTCCCCTGCGGTTCGTGCGGCCGGGCAGATCATCGGAGAAACGGGGGCCATGAGGCTGGTCAAGGACTATCCGGAAGCGGTTCTTCGCTGCCAAAGCATAGACCCGGCCCCGGCCAAAAGGCTTCCCAAACCCAAAAGGTTCTGGTTTTTCTAACGGTTTTATCTCAAAATCTTTGTTTTGACTTTCCGGTTTTTTTACACTTGACAGATAAAAACATGTTGTATAAGATCAGCGCGTTTTCAGATTTATTGTTGGTGATCTGGAAGAGGTCTCAACCATTAAAAAGGAGGTGCTGGGGATGTATCCAGAGGATCTGAAATATTCGAAGGACCATACCTGGGTACGAGTTGAGGACGATGAGGGGACGATCGGTATCACGGATTTTGCCCAGGAGAGCTTGGGAGACATCGTCTATGTGGATGTCCCTGAAGAGGAAGATGAATTTGAGGCGGGTGATGAGATGGCAGAGGTGGAATCCACAAAGGCCACCTCTTCGGTGATCGCGCCCGTCAGCGGGACCGTGATCGAGGTCAACGAGGATATCGAGGATTCTCCGGATACGATCAATGAAAGCCCCTACGGGGACGGTTGGATCGTCCGGTTGAAGCTCTCTGATCCATCCGAAATCAAAGTTCTCATGGATGCCGCTGCCTATCAGAAGTTTCTGGAAGAAGAAGGCGAATAGCCCATGTCTTGGCAATGATCAAAAAGGGATTCTCAAAAAGGATCCCTTTTTTTCTGTCATGACGGGAATTTGTAATTTTAGATCATCTCCAAAAGAGTGGATGAAAACATCAGGGGTCAAGGGTTCCAGTGTCTTTCTCTGGAGATTTTGCTTGCGTTTTAGTATTTCACTTGAATCCTTGAACCCTGGAATCCTCGAACCCTTTTTACCCACTAAATGGGAGAAGAACCTAAAAAGATAACGCAAGAGGGAACTGAATGTCTAAACGAATCGTGATGATCGGCGCCGGGCCGGGCGGGTATGTGGCCGCCATCCGGGCCGCGCAGCTTGGAGCGGAAGTAACGGTTGTGGAAGATCAGGAGGTCGGAGGGACCTGCCTGAACTGGGGATGCATCCCGACCAAGGCCCTGGTCTATTCGGCCGAGGCCCTCTCTTTGGTCCGCCATGCCGAGGATTATGGTATAGAGGTCAGCGGGGAGGTCACCTTCAACCTTCAGGCCATCATGGACCGGAAGAACAAGATCGTGGCCACGCAGGTCAAGGGGATCCGCTCGCTCTTCAAGAGCAGCAAGATCCGGCTGTTAGAGGGGAAAGGCTCTCTTGAGGACCGAAAGACCGTGCGGGTCAAACTCCATGACGGGAATGAAGAGAAGGTCTCCGCCGACTGCATCATTCTGGCCACAGGCTCGCGTCCGGCCGATATCCCCGTCTTCCCCTTTGACGGTGGAAAGATCATCTCAAGCGATGAGGCCCTGCTGCTCAAGAAAGTCCCGGAAACCCTGCTCATTATCGGGGCCGGTGTGATCGGCTGTGAGTTCGCCTTTATTCTGAACGCCATGGGGGCCGAGGTGACCATGGTGGAGATGCTGCCCCATGCCGTCTCCCTTGCCGATGAGGAGATTTCCATGCTCCTGGAAAGGGAGTTGAAAAAGAACAAGATCAAACTCCACTGTAATCAGAAGATCCAATCCGTGAAAGAGAGGGCCGGCGGAAAGATGGTCGCCAGCTTGGGGAACGGGGAAGAGCTGGTCTCGGATCAGGTCCTGGTTTCCATAGGACGGGCATTCAATACCGAGGGATTGAACCTTGAAGGCGTGGGTATTGACCGAGGCCCCAGAGGGGAGATCAAAGTCAATGAACGGATGCAGACCAATATCCCTGGGATCTATGCCATCGGTGATGTGGTCGGCGGGATCATGCTGGCGCATGTAGCCTCTGCAGAAGGGATGACCGCCGTGGAAAATGCCATGGGCGGGGATCGGGTCATGGATTATACCGTGGTTCCTTCGGCCATATTCACCATGCCGGAGATCGGCATGGTGGGACTGACCGAGCAGCAGGCAAGGGAACAGGGATATGAAGTCCGGATAGGGAGCTTTCCTTTCCGAGGGCTCGGCAAGTCCCATGCCATGGGAAAGATCACCGGGATGGCCAAGATCATCGCCGATGCCAAGACCGACCGGCTCCTCGGCATGCATATCATGGGCGCACACGCATCGGATCTGGTCCATGAAGGAGCGGTATTGATGAAGATGGGAGGGACGGTGCATGACCTCGGGGAGACGATTCATTCCCATCCCACCCTCTCTGAGGCCGTGATGGAGGCGGCTCACGCCGTTCATGGGGTTTCCATTCATCTTCCAAAAGAAAAATAAGTTCCGAAAAAAGTCTTGACAGCCGCTTCAGGTTTGGGTATGTTACTTCATACTTTCGTAAAAAAATAATAAAATTAAGTATTTATGAGTTTATTCTAATATTAGAATTAACAACTGAAAGAAGTTCAATCCTTTTGGAATCAAGGAACTCTCACTCAAATTATTAAAGAAAGGGGGGAGTCATAAAGCAATGAGTATGAGCAGTAGGAGGGAAATGAGTGGGTTATTTTTGGTATTCATAAAAACTTTATAGGGAGGGAAACTTATGAGACACATTTTTTGGAAGAGTGGTATGGTTTTTTCGGCCGTGTTAGCCCTGGTGGTCTTTCTTGCCTCTTCGGCCATGGCCAAAGACGAATACGGCAGTTTTCAGAAGGTTTTGGAGGCGGATGGGAGTTTTGCTGAGGCTACGGCCGACCTGGAAAAGAGTTTAGCCGGCTCCAAACTTGAACTCATCGGAAAGATGGATATTACGGTTCCGGACAACGCCCAGAAGTGCCGCACCTATGTTCTGACCTCTCCTGCATTCAATCAGGCTGCCTTGGACAACAACCTGTCTTCTGATGCGATTTCAGCTCTGATCATGAGAATCGGGGTCTATGAAGGCGACGGCAAGGTCAACATCAATATCGCCAACCCGGATGCCCTGGCCAATGTTTACTTTGAAGGCGAAAAGAGCAGAGATGCCTTGATGTCCGCTGCGACTGCGGCCAAAAACGAACTTATCCAGGTGATTCAGGCCGTTCCCGGAAAAGTGGTGAACAAACAGCAGGAACCGGTCCGTGGCGCCAGTAAGTACCGCGGGTATAACGGTGACGGCCCGGCCAAGATGATGGCCAAGTGGAGAGACTTCAGAGAGAGCCTCCTGACTGCAAAAGAGATGGAAGGGACCGCGAGCCTCGATTCGATCATGGATGAGTTGAAGAACAACGCCAGCAAGAGCCTTCAGTCCGATCCTGAGAAGGGGTGGAAAGTCGTGGCCGTGAAGAAGTTCAACGATAAAATCGGCTGGATGGGGATCACCAATACCTACACGGAACTCAAATGCGTGAACATCAATTCTGATTTCCGTTTCGGCGACAAGAAAGATAATAACAAATATCCAGGCGTGGATCATGCGCCCGCCCTTCCCCTGGAACTCGTGATTTATCAAGGGAAGAACGGAAAGTGGCAGATCGCCCAGTACGGTGAGATGTGGAGAATGCAGCTCTACTTCTGGGATTCAGGATATGCGGCCTTTGCAAAGAACACCCTGATTCCATCCATCATCTTCTCCGATGTTGAGAATATGGTGACCGGGAAGTCCGGCAAATAGCTGAGTCAGTTCATTAGTTTTATCAAACCCTGCCGGGATTGAACCGGCAGGGTTTTTTTATGGGGAAAGCCATAAACACTCAAAGACACGATTATTTTTTTTTTGCAGCAAGGAAAGCAGGACCAAAATAGTTCCTTGTCAACCTTGGAAGCTTGTGGTAGATTGCATGACGAAATGATAGAGGCCGTCAATGATTCGGGAGGGGTTCATGAGGCATCTCAAATGGTCATGGTTTTACCTGTTCATTCTGATTTTTGGTTTTCAGACGTCACTGTATGCCTTCCTGGATGACTTCCGGAGGGACATCAAAGAGCGGCTCGATCCGGGGCAGAGCTACGGTCTCTACCAGAAGGCTTTGGAGGTGGAGGCTTCTTTTGAGTCCGTCTGTTCAAGAATAGAGACCAATATCAGCCAGTCCGACTGGGAACTGATATCCAACTGGGACCTGGATACGCCCGATATCTGCCGCACCCGGGCGAGAGTCTATCTCATCCACAACGCAGACTATGACCGGGCGGTCCTTGCCAAGGGGCCCCGTCACCTGATCTTTCTTCCGGTCCGGATCGGTGTTTATGAAGAAGGGTCCAAGGTCGTGGTGGTTTTTACCAATCCCGAGTTCCTCACCAAGGTTTTTTTTGCAGACCTTCCTTTTTCGGAACAGGACGAGATGATCGGCCTGGCCAGGGAGGTGAGAGAAGATTTGGTCACCTTCTGCGTCAAGGGGATGGAAGGGACTATTCTCACGCAGCAGCTCCCCCCCATCCGTAATGACCGGGACGTCCGTTTCTTTTGGAGCCGGTTCCTGGACCATCTGGATATCATCAAGACCGTGCCGATCCGCAAGGATTCTACCGCTGTCTTAAAAGACGTCTGTGACCGGATCGTGAAGACTTCATCAAAAAATGAATCCGGATGGAGGGTGGTCTCCCGAACCATGATCCAAGATCAGGCCTGTATCCTCGGGGTGACTCAGAAGAATTCGGAGGATCAGGCATTGAACTACAGCGGTCTGAAGTGGCCGGCCATTCTTAACCGGGACCCCTGCAGCGGCATCTATCATCTGACACAGTTCCCGATCGAGATCCTGATTTTCATCGAAGAGGGCGAGGTCCGGGTCGGGATCCTCGACCAGTTCTGGAGGATGCGCTTCTACCTGTGGGACAATCCGTACAGAACCGGGAGTATCTTTCTTGCCCGGGACCCCAACTTCTCAAGCAGGATCTACAAGTCGCTGCTGCAATTGATCCAGAATCCATAGCTTTTTAATCCATCAAAAAAATATAAATAAATCTTGACATAATCAAATACCTGTTTTATGATTTTTAAAGGTATATGTTTAAGATTCTATCCAACATCTTGAAATAAGAACATTTTTTATGATTTTTCCCTCCATGAAGAGGTGATGAAACGGCTTTATGGAGGAGAGGGAACAGAGAGCAAAGGGGGTGATTATCGGGATAAAAAAAGATCCTGGTTTTCCGAGGGAAAGTTTCTCTATCATTCAAACCCTTAAGAGAGGAGGAAGAACATGAAACGAACCCTTTTTTCCGCAAGTCTCTTTTTATTCCTGTTTTGTTTTACCGCCACATCTTTTGCCACCAATGGTTATCAATTGATGGGTATCGGCTCCACCCAGAAGGGGATGGGGGGCGCCGTGACCGCCGCGCCTGAAGATGCCATGACCGCCATCACCAACCCCGCGGGTATGGCTGTAATCGGTAACCGCGCCGACTTCAATGGAGAGGCCTTTATGCCTGAGCGTTCAGTGGATTTTAAAAAATTAAATTCAGCATTGGGCGGACCCGGAGAGGAGACATCAGGAGGATCTGAACTCTACGGCATCCCCGCCTTCGGGTGGACGGCTCCGGCCTTCGGTCGTGACGATGTCTTCTTCGGAGGCGGCATGTACGCCACGGCCGGTCTGGGTGTGGATTATGATATCATTAATGCCGGCAGCGTGTTCGGCGATGCCGACATGTACTCGTCCATCCAGTTATGGAAGATGGCTCCTACTCTTGCCTGGAAGGTGAACGAGCAACTGGCCCTGGGCGTGAGCCTGGACTTCGACTACCAACAGGTGGAGTTCTACGAGATCTTCGACGCAGCGAGTTTGGCTCTGCCCCGCGCCACCGGAGTTTACGGCGGAGGGGTCTCCCTGGGTGCCATCTACAAGGTCAACGATATGGTGAGCGTGGGCGCCTCTTATATTTCTAAGCAGTGGTTCCCGGACATGAAGTACCGCAACGGTTCCGTAAATAATTTTCCAGACGGGGATAACCTGGCGTACAGCAACGGCGGCACCTATAAGTTGGACATGGACTTTCCCCAGCAGGCCGCCATCGGGATCGCGATCAAGCCTATGGATGCCCTGACCCTGGAAGCGGATGTCAAGTGGATCAACTGGAAGTCTACGCATGACGAGGTCGAGCTGTCCGGAGACTTCACCACGGTGAATACGCTTTCGGGAGCTGTCAACCCGAACGCAAAGAGTATCGATCTTCCCTTCGGCTGGGACAATCAGGTTGTGGTGGCCCTAGGCGCCCGCTATGCGGTCAACAAGGATCTGACCCTGCGTATCGGATACAACTGGGCCGAGTCCCCGATCGACGAAAAGGATGTCTTCAACAATGTCGTCTTCCCGGCTATTGTGGAACAGCATCTAGGCCTGGGTCTCACCTATAATTTGGGGGACCACTGGGCTCTCTCCGGATCCTATATGAAGGCGTTCAAAGAGGA
>MNYV01000056.1 GCA_001873285.1 Nitrospirae bacterium CG2_30_53_67 | reverse complement strand
CGGCATTCTGCGCTTTCGGAAGTATACCAACATCTCTCAGGCGATTCGGCACTACGCGGCCAAACAGCATCTGACCCTTAGCCTCATAGGCATCTGAGCCCTTTCATAGTAACTGTGCCAACGATAGTTACTTCTGCCCGATAACAAAACAGGTGCGCCTAAAAATGGGCGAAACAATTCTTAAATCCATAGAATAACGCCATGCGTTCGTTAGCACTCCATAAATCCACCCCTCGCATCTCCGCGATTACTGCCTTGGCGTCAGCTACGGCGACTTTGACGTGACCGTGATTGGATCCCGACCCAATAGACTTCTACGCTCCTCCCACGGGACGCATCAGGTTTGAAGACCCTGCCGTTTTCAAACAGCGAAAATGTCTTCTCTTTTAATATCTTGAAATCCTTGCCTTGAAAAACCTTGAGGATCAACCCCCCTCGGGGACGTAAAAAAAGGGGGACAAGCTCAAGTACGGCCTCCACAAGGAGCACGCTCCGATCATGATCGATTGAGGCAATACCCGTCGTATTCGGAGCCATGTCGGACATCATGAGATCGGCGGTCCGCCCTTCTAATTCCGAGCGGATCTTTTCAATGACCCCATCTTTCATGATGTCTCCCCGCACGATCCTGACCATAGGGATCGGTTCCATCGGAAGCAGGTCAACCGAAACCACGCGTCCCCCCTCTCCCACGATTCCGGCTGCCACCTGGCTCCATCCGCCGGGAGCAGAACCCAGATCCAGGACCCAGTCTCCGGGACGCATAACCCGGAACTTCTCCTGAATCTGAATGAGCTTATAGGCGGCTCTGGAACGGAGCTTCTCCTTATGCGCCTTTTTAACGTAAATATCCTGTTGATGTTCCAGGTTCCATCTTTTGGAAGAACGGCTCATCTCCCCATCCCTGATTCTTTAATTGCCAAGGTATGTATTGAGAATAAACGCGGATACGAATGAAGTCAATGCTATCTTATTTTTAAGGTTCTTCTCCTATTTAGTAGGTAAAAAGGGTTCGAGGATTCCAGGGGTCAAGGGGTCAAGTGTTCGTTTTCCAGTGATTTGATCAGCGCCTTGAGTATCCGCTCAACCTCATCAGGAAATCTTTTTGTTGTTTTGTAAATTTTCAAGCATCATTGATAAAACTTCTGCCAAACCTTTAACTCCTTGTCGTACTTGAGCACTTCACTTGACCCCTGGAATCCTTGAACCCTTGACCCCTGATGTTTTCACCCACTCTTTTGGAGATGATCTACTTTTAAAAACATGGGGTTCTCTATGATTTATTCTTGCAACAACCCGGGGCCGCGTGTATATTGAATACCGGTTCCTTTTCCTGTTGGCCGGTAAGAGAAGGGAAAAGGCTGCCCCATAAAAATATCCCTTTATAAATCAGGAGATCCCCAATGGAAAATAGAGAGAATGCACGCTACATTGTTCTGGCCAACGTCAACGGAAAGAAGACAGCCATCCGGCTGGACGGGTTGTATACGATATTACCGCCTCAGAACTTCCCCCTGCAGATCCCCAGGCAGATCCAGTATAAAGATGAACGCATACCGCTCTACGATGCAAAAGAGCTGGTCGGGTTTTTTGAGAATAAAACCCCTCCAAAGGTCTCCTATGAAAAGATGTATCGTGAACTTCTCGGCAAGGTCAAAGAGGTGTCTGATGAGATCGTTCGTCTCAAACAAGACCTGGTGAACAGCATGAGACAGGACCTGACTCAATTTCCCGTCAAGGGAATCCCTGCACCAGCCGCGAAGCTCTCCACGATCCTTGCGGCTGCAAATGAAGGGAGCAGCAACACCATGGATCTCCTGGAGAAGGTCAAGGCAAGTCAGGAAGATATGGCGGATAAATTTAACCTCATTAAAAAGACGCTGGAAGATATGAGAAAACAAGAAGGCGATCTCTTCAACAATATAGATGAGTTGAAGACCAACAGCGCCGAAAGCGGCGTCGATCTGACAAAAATGGCGGAATCCCTCTCCGCTCAGGACCGATCCGGCCAAAAACTTCATCAGGTGGTCAAACTCCAGGAAGACGTGGAAAACAAGCTGATCTCTATCCTTTTCAACTTCGGGATCAGGCTCCGAAAAGAAGAAAATCCTGAAGATGAAAACATCAAACGGGGAGAACAGATGCTCGACATGCTCCAAGGGGAGAAAAAAGATGCCATCCAGCAGGAAGAAGTGGACCGGCTCCTCTCCGAATTTTTAAAATAGGGTAATTTTTTACACAAAAAGAGAAAATATTTTCACAAAAAGGGAAAATATTTTCACACTCCTTCCCTTGAACCCATCAGGGTTGAAAATGGATCTCAAGAATGATAACTCTTTGTAAAACAATATTTATTTCGTTTTCCCCCTCTTCGGGCCAAAACCGATCTTGGACAAGAGACCGGATGATTATAAATTTATTTCTCCAATAAATATAAGAAGTTGGGTGATATTTGCCGGTTTGCCTGAATTTATTGGCATATTAATTGCTTTATAGATCTTTATGTTGAGTCATAACGAGCGAGCATTAATTCAGAATATCCTATCCGGGAACCGGGAAGCCTTCGATTCCTTATACAATACCTATTTCCATAAGGTTTACAACACGATTTTCCTGAAGGTTCGAGACCATGAGGTCAGCGAAGACCTCACCCAGGAAGTTTTTATCTCAATCATCGAATCCCTTGGGCATTTTGAAGGCAAGTCTTCGCTTCTCTGCTGGATTTACGGTATTACAAAAAATACGGTCCATAACTGGTTCCGAAGCAAGAGGCGTAAAATCCAAGCCGTTCAGGAGACAGAAGAAAGCCATTTTGAAAACTTTTATATGGAAAACGATACCCCCCTTTCAAAAATCGAATACCAGGAATTTCTCCTGGCGTGCAATAAAAAGCTTGCAAAAATCGACTCTGAAAGCCGGGAGATCTTCTTAAAAAAACATTTCGACGGTCTGAGCATCAAAGAGATCGCAAAAGAGACGCGAAAGTCCACGGGTTCCATCAAAACGACCCTTTACCGGACCAAACAGCTCCTCCTTGAAGAGATCTGATCCGCATATCGGTTTCTTTATAACACGCTATCTTCTCCCGCTCTCATTCACAGCATACAGCATCAGGTTCAGGCATTTTTCTCCTCTGGTTCTTTCCATCTTGAATTTGATCGTTTTCCTTCTTGTTGAATGACGATGAGATGGGATATAATTTTAGTTCTTCTCCCATCTAGTGGGTAAAAAAGTTTCGAGGACCCAAGGGGTCGAGGGGCCAAGGGGTCAAGGATTCAAGTGAAATACTGAAACGCAAGCAAAATCTCTAGAAAAAAACACTGGGGCCCTTGACCCCAGGATGCCTTAGTGTAGTAGCCGTCGCAGACGACAAGTATAGAGCAAAACGGGACACGCGAAGCGTAACCATAGGACACTCGGCCCCTTATGTTTTTAGCATTTCACTTGACCCCTGGAATCCTTGACCCCTTGAACCCTGATGTTTTACGCACACTCTTTTGGAGATGGTATATAATTTTTGATTTAAACCCTTGAGATTTTTTCCGTATGGTAGAAATCAACACGCTCCAGGATTTGGAACGCCTATGGGAAGCCCTGATTCAAGGAGAGGGGAAACCCATCTGTTTCACAGGGCTGCAAGGCGCATCCAGGATGCTGGTCCTTTCACACTTACTGAAAACCGCACCCCATCCTCTCCTCATCATGACCTCTACTCCATCCGAGGCTGAGAAGATTTTCAATGACTTTATTTTTTTTTCTCAGGAGGCAAAGGGGAGACAAAAAGACATTCCGGAGCCGCGCCTCTTTCCCCAATGGGAAGTCCTTCCTTACGATGACAAGAGCCCTCACCCTGAGATCGTAAAAGAACGGTTAAGCATCCTTTACCGCCTTGTCCACGGTGATCGCCTCATGGTCGTCACGACCGTCCGGGCGGCGCTTCAGCGCATCCTGTCCAGGGTCGTGTTGAAACGGGGGGCTTTGGAGATTCATGTAGGCGACGTCCTCGATCCGGATTCATTCATGGATCAGATCCGCCGTCTTGGATACCGGAGGGAGGAACTGGTTGATCGACCGGGTACATTCAGCCGCAGGGGGGGTATCCTGGACATTTTCCCGCCTAACCAGCCCTATCCTTTCCGCATGGAATTCTTCGGCGACGAGGTTGAATCGATCCGGATCTTCTCTCCGGAAGACCAGCGCTCTTCTCATCAGGTCGGAAGCATCCGGACCATCCTCTCCCGAGAGATCCTGTTGGACCCGCCGGCCATGGACCATTTTAGAAAACGGACCGGCGGCGCTTTGCACTCCCTCTCGGCGCTTCCGGACCCGGAGGAGGCGCCGGATGGCGTGGAGTTCTATGCGCCCCTTTTTTGTCCTGACATGGAGACCATCTTCGATTATATGCCTGATCAGACGATCGTGGTCCTGGACCAGGCTGAAGAGATTCAAAATCAGGCTGTATCCTTCGGGAGAGAGATCGAGGAACGCTATGCCCTGGCTTCGTACCAGGATCGAATGCCTTGCGGGATCCCGGATCTCTACATGGGAAGCGGTGAACTGACCGCAAGGATTAAGGACCGAAGATCCCTGAGCTTCGCCTTGATTCCACAGGAAGGAGAAGAAGAGGCCCGCATTCAGACCGAATCCATTGGAAGTCTTGCCGTTCCTGGAAAGAGCCGTATCGCCTCCCTCTGCGAAGTGGTCAGAGGAATGAAGAATCAGGCAAGAATCTGCATATCCGTACGCACTCCGGGACAGGCCAATCGCATGATGGAGCTTCTTTCAAAAGAGGAGAAGATCCCCTCCGCCCGCTGCGACCTATTTTCCGATCTACCGAATGAAAAAGGGATTGTGGGAATCGTCGTCGGCCCTCTATCGGCAGGGTTTGGTTTTCCGATCTTCGATCTTGCCTGCATCACCGAGGATGAAATTTTCGGAATCAAGAGGGTCCGCAGGTCATCCAAACCCCTCCGGGAAGGGCCTTTCCTGAGCAGCCTCTCCGAACTCAAGGAAGGGGATTTTGTGGTTCATCTGGATCACGGCATCGGACGGTACCGCGGGTTAAGAGAGGTCGGTTTAGACGGGATGGATTGCGACCTGATTCTGATTGAATATGCAGGGGGGGATCTCCTCTATGTGCCGCCGGAGAAGATCCGCCTTCTCCAGAAATATTCCGGAAGCGAAGGACACTCGGTTCGGGTGGACCGCCTTGGCGGAACCGGATGGGAGAAGCTCAAACAAAAAGTAAAAAAATCCATCGAAGATATGTCCCGTGAACTTCTTGAACTCTATGTGCAGCGGAAAGTCGCCCAAGGAACCGCATTTTCGCCGCCGGACCATCTCTTCCATGAATTAGAGGAGACCTTCGAATACGAAGAGACCCCGGACCAGCAGCGGGCCATCGAGGAGGTTCTGGAAGACATGCAGAAACCCACACCCATGGACCGGCTGGTCTGCGGCGACGTGGGGTTCGGAAAAACCGAAGTGGCCATCCGGGCCGCCTTCAAGGCCGTTCTCGACGGCAAGCAGACGGCCATCCTGGTCCCAACCACCCTTCTGGCACAGCAGCATTACGACTCTTTTACACAGAGGTTCAGTCCTTTTCCTGTGAAAGTGGAGATGCTGAGCCGGTTCAAGCCGAGAAGGGAACAAAAAGAGATCCTCGAAAAGCTCCGTCTTGGACAGGTGGATATCCTGATCGGCACGCACCGCCTCCTATCTAAGGACCTCGTGTTCAAGGACTTGGGACTCCTGGTGATCGACGAGGAACAGCATTTCGGCGTCCGCCACAAGGAAAAGCTCAAACAGCTCCGCAAGGAAGTGGATGTATTGACCCTGACCGCCACGCCCATACCGAGGACCCTGGAGATGGCTTTTTTGGGAATCCGTGACATCAGCATCATCAATACCCCGCCGGAGAACCGCCTCTCCATCTACACCAAGGTGGCCCGATTCTCTGATGAAATCATCCGGGAGGCTGTCCTTCGAGAGTTGAACAGGGGAGGGCAGGTTTTTTTTGTTCACAACCGGGTCAGCGACATCCATCGGATGGCCGACTACATCCACAGGATTGTCCCGGAAGTCAGGATTGATGTAGCCCATGGACAGATGGAAGAAAATCGGCTCAAAGATGTCATGGACCGATTTCTGGATAAAAAAATCGATCTCCTGGTCACCACCAGCATCATCCAATCCGGACTGGACATTCCCAATGCCAATACCATGATCATCCACCGTCCTGAGGAGTTCGGCCTCGGCCAGCTCTACCAGCTCCGGGGAAGAATCGGCAGAATGGATCACCGGGCCTATGCCTACCTCCTGACCCGTTCAGAAAAATCCATGAGTGAAGAGGCACGGCAGCGCCTGCAGGTCATTCAGGAACTCACTGAACTCGGCTCGGGCTTTCAGCTCGCCGCACGAGATCTTGAGATCCGGGGCTCAGGCAACCTCCTCGGCTCCCAGCAGTCCGGATTTATTGCCTCAATCGGTTTCGATCTTTATATGCAGCTGGTCGACGAGGTCGCCTCTGAATTGAAAGGAGAAAAAAAGGTCCAACCGGTCGAGCCGTCCATCCACATGCAGGTCTCTGCAAGAATCCCCAAGAGTTATCTCCGGGAAAACCGACTCCGGATCGACCTTTATCAGAGAGTGGCCCGGCTGGATGACCCTGCCGACCTGGCCAGGATCATGGATGAAACCCGGGACCGGTTCGGCCCCCATCCCCAGGAGCTTGAGAATCTCTTCCGGATCATTGAATTGAGAATTCTGGCGCGCCGCCTTCACATCAGCGAAATCCTGGAGCAAGACAAAAGGATCCTGTTCACCTTTGACAAGGAGACCCCGGTTCCTCAGGAAAGGGTCTTGCGGCTGATTCGTGCTTCCTCGAACCGGATCCGTCCGGTCTCTGAATTCCAGTTGGAACTGGTCAAGCCGGACGGGAACTTCGAGGAGTCGTGGTCCATGACCAAAAACCTCTTGCAGGAACTCATCTGATTATGATAGCTCTGTATAGTATGTTTTGGAAGATCTTTCATCAAAAGCGCTCTGCTTTTTTTATCATGGCCGGGGTTGCCCTTTTCCTTGGCGGCCTGCTCGCCCTCAGCTCCGGGTGCTCGGAGAAAAAGGCCGGCGTTCCCGAGCAGGCCGCGGCCAGAGTCAATGGGGAATCTATTCTCAAGAAGGACCTGGAAAGAGAGATGTTTCAAGTGAATAAGGACTTCTCCGCACACCCTTCACCTGAGGACGCCAGGAAGTTTTCAGCAGAGATCCTTCGCCAGATGATCCGGAAACGCCTCCTGATCCGGGAAGCCGAGAAAAACGGCATTGATTTGACCCCGGAGCAGATCCAGCAGGTGGTCACGGAGCAGAAAGGGGATATCTCGAAAGAGGACCTTGAAAAGATCCTTCAAGAGGCGGGGATGACCTATCAGGAATGGATGAACCGGATCAAGGATGACCGCAGGATCGAAACACTGATCCATCAGGTCATCGATCCCAAGATCCGGATCACGGAGGAGGAACTGGCCGCTTATTATCAGAATCACCCGGATGAATTTACTCTGCCTGAACGCGTGAGGGTACGCCAAATCGTGCTTCCCAACCAGAAGGATGCCGAGAAGGCTCGAGAGCGCCTGGTCCATGGCGGGGAGGACTTCGGCCTGGTGGCCCATGAGGTCTCGCTCAGCCCGGATGCGGATCTCGGAGGGGATATTGGTATCTTCTCCCGAGGGCAGATGCCTCCGGATTTTGACAAGGTCTGTTTCACGCTGCAGGTCGGGGAGATCAGCCCGGTTGTCAAAACACCTTACGGATATCATATCTTCCGAGTAGAGGAACGCCTACCGGCGGGGAAGACCCTGTTCAAAGAAGTCAGAAAGATCATCTACAGCAAACTTTTCTCTGAAAAACGCGAGCAGGCCTTCATGGTCTACCAGAAGGACCTCTGGAACCGTGCGGAGATCACCCTGCTCAATGAAAAGAGGTAACCATCATGATGCGCACTTTTGTTTTCATCGTTATCTTCTTTGTCTGCTTGGCTCCGGCCCATGCCGTGGTGCTTGATCGGATCGTGGCTGTAGTCAACGATGAGGTCATCACCCAGAGTGAATTGAAGAGCCTCGAGCTCTCGGTCCTGAAAAGCACGCCCGAACAGCCGGGCCGGGAAAGACCCGTGGTCAACATGGACGACCTCCTTGACAACCTGATCGACAAGAAGATCAAGCTGCATAAGGCCGAGGAACTCAACATCAAGGTCTCGGATGAAGAACTCCAGGCGGCCATTCAGCAGATCCTTGTCAGGAACAAGATCACCGAGGAGGCCCTCAAGGAGAAACTGAAATCGGAAGGATTCTCATGGGCCGAATACAAAAAAGAGATCCAGGAACAGATGATCCTCTCCTCGCTTGTAAACCAGGAGGTGCGATCCAAGATCTTGATCATGCCCGAGGATCTCGAGAAAGGCTACCAGGAGCATATGGAGAGGTATTCCATGGGCGAAAAGAAACATCTCCTCAGTATATTTCTCTCCGTGCCTGAAAAGGCCGAAGAGGAAGAGATTCAGGCCAGGAACCGGCTGGCTGATGAGCTGCGGCAGCGCGCCCTGAGCGGAGAACCCTTCCGGGATCTCGCGGTAGAGTACTCAGACGGCCGAGAGGCAAAAGAGGGTGGAGACTTAGGGTATCTTTCCCAGGATGATCTCAGGAGCGAAATGAGCCCGGCGGTCGCCGAGATGAAACCGGGCGATGTGAGCCCCGTGATCCGGATCAAGGAAGGGTTCGTCCTGCTGAAGGTTGAGGATGTCCATGCCGCCTCACACACCCCCTTTGAAGAGGTCAAAGAGAAGATCCGTGATGAATTGTATCAGGAAAAGCTCAAACAACGCTATGAGGCCTGGCTCAATGAATTGAAGGGCAAGGCCTATATCGAGAGGAAACCGGCCTCGCCTGAAGACCGGCCGGGCGGATAGTCCCGTAGCCGTCAAGTAGGCCGTCTTACTTGATCAGGAGGCGGGGAATAACATGCCTGCCGCCCTTGTCTTTTTTGGCTGGAGACTTGCGGGTCTTTTTGGAGGTTTTTCTTGAGATGGCCTGCCCGGCAAGAATCCCGCTGGCCGAAGCCTGGATCAGCCCCCGCGTAATGCCGGCGCCGTCCCCCACCACGAAGAGGTTCCTGATCTTCGTCTCCATGTTCCGGTCCACCTCGATGCGGTGAGAATAGAACTTGACCTCCACGCCGTAGAGGAGCGTGTGGCGTGAGTTCACCCCCGGGGCGATCTGATCCATGGCCTCAAGCATCTCCGTGATATCCTTGATATACCGGTAAGGCAGGACGAAACTGAGATCTCCGGGCGTGGCGCTTTCGAGGGTGGGGCGCACCGAAGAGTGGGCAATGCGCTCGGGTGTGGAGCGGCGGCCGTTGAGCAGGTCTCCCAGCCTCTGGACGATCACCCCTTTTCCCAGGAGATTGGCAAGCCGGCTGATATACCGGCCGTAGGCAATGGGATCATCGAAGGGTTCGGTGAATATGGTGGAGACCAGCAGGGCGAAATTGGTGTTCTCGGTTTTTTTTTCAGCATAGGAGTGGCCGTTCACGGTCATGATGTCGCCCGTATATTCGGTAACCACCTTTCCATACGGATTCATGCAGAAGGTCCGGACCTTGTCATCGAAGGTCTTTGAATAGTAAATCAGCTTGGATTCATAGGTTGCGGACGTGAGTTCCTCCAGAACCGCGGCGGGGAGCTCCACACGGAGGCCGATGTCCACAGGACTCGGAATGGCCGCAAGGCCCAGCCGCCTGGACTCCCCCCGCATCCAGTCGGACCCGACCCGGCCGGGTGCGGAGACCACAAATTTTGCGGGAATGAATTCCCCCTCTTCGGTTTCCACACCTTTCACCATGCCGTCTTGTACCCGGATGCTTTTCACCTGGGTTTGGGTCCTGATCTCAAGGCGCCCATTCAGGTCGCTGCGGATCCGTTTCAGGACCAGATAGCAATTTTCAGTCCCCAGGTGCCGCACCTCCATCTCGACAAACGTCATCTCCGCCTTTTTGGCCAGCGCCTTGATCCTCCGGGTCTCCCGGCTCGACCCGCCGTAAATTTTCGCTGGAGCCCCGTAATCGACGAACCGCTTGTCGGCCGTTCGGATCAGTTCTTCAAGTTCAGACCTGGGAACCAGTTCACCGAGGAACCCGCCCACCTCAGTCGTGAGCGTCAGCTTCCCGTCGCTGAACGCTCCGGCGCCGCCCCACCCCGTCAGGATGGAACAGGGGCTGCAATGCAGGCAATGTCCATTGTTTTCCCTGGCAGGGCAGCGCCTCTTTGAAAGGTCACTCCCACGTTCCAGAAGAAGGAGATCACTGATCCCCTGGTCCAACAAGGTCATTGCGGCAAAAATCCCTGCAGGCCCGGCTCCAATGATGATCACGTCAGGCATATCACCTCACCGCTTTACGGGTCGTTTGAAGGCGACCTTTCAAATGAAAAAAATGTTATCGAGATATGTCTTATTATACACGACCTGTTCCGTTCTTTACAATATAGAGATCAGGGGCCGGAACCCTGTCATAAGATCGGCTCAAAATTTTGTCATTGACAAAAACTTAACGGCCATTTTAGTCCAGACTGATCTATATAGACCGACTTTTCAGGCCTTTTTAAGGTCTCTTGCCGGCTTTTCACCATCAGGCCGGTAAAAAAAAATAAAATAAATTTCATGGTTCAATCCATACAGGCGGTGCTAACCAGTGATGATTATTCAATATATTGTAGATTGGAAGCGATCTTCCCTCCTCCCTGCCTTCGTGGAAGTGTTTCAAGACAAGAACTGGCACATGATTTGCTATATCACCCTATAGATTGCATTTAGCTCTTGACAAAAACCGTGGATCTGGATTCGTAGAATAGGAGGTCACCCCATGCACTGCGGCAAATGTGGTTCCAAGATGTTCAGAGATGACACCCGGTTTCTTCCTTTAAACCGTGACGAAGGCGGGGCCATCTTCTTTGATGTCTACTATAAATGCCCCATCTGCTCCAGGGTGGTCTTCCTTGGGCTGGATGAACAGATTGAGCGAGAAAGCATCAACGTTGCATAACCCCCATTCCCCCAGGGGTATCGCAATGGTACCCCGCAAGTGAGTGGTTTCACCACTGAACTGCAGGAGAGCGTACGGGCCCGGCTCACCCGTATCATCTCCTGCAGTTTTTTTTTGCCTAGGAAAAATCATACCGCATGTGTCATTTCCTGCAGGACGGAACCTCACCCACGTTGAACCGGGGGCAGCGGCAAGTCAAACATAATACTTGATTACGGATCCATTCCCTGCTATGATACCTGCGCTTCTGAAGAGGTATGGAAAAAGCATAGGGAGGATTTTGTGCCCAACACTCGAATTTCTATCCTCTGCATCGACGAAAATAAAAGCTTCGCCAAAACAGCCGAGGGGATCCTGAAAAAAGATCTCAGCGGCGCCTCCTTTGCCTTTGTGCAGAACGGCGAGTCCGCCCTGCACCATCTCAGTGAACATCCCGTTGACCTGGTTCTGGTCGGCCATCATACTCCCAAATTTGACGGCCTCAGCATGATGGAGGATATTCGTAAAAAGAAGATTGATACGGCCATCATCATGATCGCTTCTCAGGGGAATGAACGGACGGCCGTGGAGGCCATGAAGCGCGGCGCCTACGACTACATCTCCAAAAAAGAATTGACCGCCTCGACCTTGAGTTCCGCCATCAGGAATGCCATCAGCCAGAAACGCATAGAGGAAAAAAAGCGGCAGAAAGGGGAACGGATCAAGGAGCAGGCCGCACAGGACGGCCTGACCGGTCTTTATAACCACCGGTATTTTAAATATCTCATGGAAAAGGAGTTCCGTCAGGCGCTTCGCTATGCCTATCCTCTCCATTGTATCATGCTGGACCTGGATGACTTTAAATCCATCAACGACACTTACGGCCACATCTTCGGTGATTCGGTCCTGCAAAAGAGCGCTGAAATCCTGCGGAGGCAGATGAGGGATGTTGATCTCCTGGCCCGGTACGGCGGGGAAGAATTCGTCATGCTCTGTTCGCACATCAAAAAAGACGGGGTCCTCACTCTTTGTGAACGGATACGGGAAAGCTTTTTCTGCCGGACGTTCCAGGATGGAGAAAATTCCGCACGCGTGACCGCGAGCATCGGAGTGGCCGGAAGCACCGACCCGAGCGTGACGGAACCTCAGGTCCTGATCCGTCATGCGGATGAGGCCCTTTACGAAGCCAAGCACAGGGGCAAGAACAATGTCTGTCACTGGAAGGAAAAACAGTCCTTTGATGAGTTGTTAAACAACGAGTACCAGCAAAAGATCGCGCATTACCAGAATCGTTTCATCGGTTTTACCCAGGAGATGGTTGACAAATTCATCGAATACAGCAAAACCATCGTGGAAGAAATTGAAAAGAAAGACCGAAGAACGGCGCAGCATTCTCCCAACGTGACCCGCTATGCGGTCTCCCTTGCCAAGGCGCTTCATCTTCCCCAGCCGGAGATCAACTCCATCCGGCTGGCCGGCATGCTTCATGACATCGGCAAGGCTGGGATCGACCCGCAGATCCTTTATAAAAAAGGGGGATACAACCCCAAGGAGTTCAGGATCATGAAGCTCCACCCCCTGTTCAGCGCAAAGATGATTGAGCCTCTGAACTTCCTGGACAAGGAGCTGCAGATCATCCTGCAGCATCATGAACGTTTTGACGGCAAGGGGTATCCCACTGGAAGAAAAGGACGGGAGATCTGCCGGGGCGCGCGTATCCTCTCCATTTGCGACGCGTACGATGCCATGATTTCCGGAAGGAGCTATAAAAAAAAGCTTTCTCAGAAAGGCGCATGCTCCCAGATAGGCGAGGGATCCGGAAGTCAGTTTGATCCGAACCTGTCCCAGATCTTTCTAAGCCTGGTAGAAAGCCAAGCCCTCAATCAACCGACATCCTCGGCCGCAGGGACGCAAAAAATGACCGCCATGGAATCAAACCTCAAAAGAAACCGCTGATTCCGGCTGCATCTCCAATCATCATGAACCGGACTGAAACCCATAGATGGATTTCATCTCTTTGGAATAAGCGCCGGTTTTATCCCGGTAGATGATAAAGGGCGCCTCCATTCTCATCCCCGCCCCGGCCCCCTTGACCGCCTCGACCATCACGAGGACCGGCGGGGTCTCCGGAAAGGAGTGGATGGTCTGCATTCTTCGCGGCTCGAGGTGATCCTGTCTGAGCTGCTGGATCAGGTCGGCCAGACGTTCAGGAAGATAGATCAAAGAAAATTTCCCATGTCTCTTCAGGAGATAAGCCGCTGCATGGATCAGATCGGGAAGGGTGAGTTCGATCTCATGTCTTGCAATAGCTTTTTCCGGGTCCGGATTCATCCTGCCTGAACGGACCTTGCGAAAGGGGGGATTGGAGCAGACGGCATCTGTTTTCGCAGGATCGAAATATTCTTCAATCCTGCGGATGTCTCCATGGACCGCCTGCACCCGGCCCTCAAGACCATTGAGCGCCAGGTTCCTCGCCATGAGGCCGTAGAGCCGTTTTTGGATCTCCAGCCCCACGATAGGACAGGCAGGATCCCGTTTTGCCAGGATCATGGAGATCACGCCTGCGCCGGCGCCGAGTTCCACCACGGCGTCCCCTTTCTTGAGATGAAGGAAGAATGCAAGGATCAGGGAATCCAGGGAGTAGCGATACCCTCTCCTGGGTTGGAGGATGCGGATCCCGGCCGTGGAAAGCGTGTCGAGGGTCTCATGAGGTCCTGGTTCTATGGTCATCTTACAGCATCCGGAGGCCTTCCGGAAACGTTCCTGAAGGCCTCTCGTTGAATCCCGTGCTTTTTCATAATATTGTAAAAATCAGCGCGCTGCTTCCCCGCCATTTGGGCCGCATGGGTCACATGCCCCCCGGTCATCTTAAGGAGATGGGTCACATATTCCTTTTCAAAAACATCCCGCGCCTCTCTGAAATTCAGAAATTTCCTGTGCCGGTGTTCATCCTGATCAAAGAGGAAGTCTTGAGAACCGAGAACCGGATTACGAGCCATCACCATGCCCTGTTCGATCCGGTTCTCCAGTTCCCGGACATTCCCCGGCCAGTTCTGCTGCATGAGCTGCTGCACGGCCACAGGGTCAATTCCCTCGATCTTTTTCCCCACCCGGCTCGAATGCTTCCGGATAAAATGGTCGATCAGAAAAGGAATATCCTCCTTGCGTTCCCTGAGCGGCGGGATATGAATGGGAATGACATGAATTCGATAGTAGAGATCCTCACGGAACTTTCCCTGTTCAACGGACTTTTCTATGTTCTGATTGGTGGCCGTGATGATCCTGACATCCACTTTGAGCGACCGGGTTGAACCGATGGGGTTAAACTCTTTTTCCTGCAAGACACGAAGAAGCTTGGCTTGAATGGAAAGAGGGGCCTCGCCGATTTCATCCAGAAAGATCGTCCCCCCATCCGCCCGGAGAAAATATCCATCCTGAGAGGCGCCGGCCCCGGTATAGGAGCCCCGCTCATGTCCGAAGAGTTCATTCTCCAGAAGGGTTTCCGGGATTGCCGCACAATTCACGGTAATAAAAGGCCCTCCGGCCCTGCGGCTATGGGCGTGAATCGCCCTGGAGAAGAGTTCCTTGCCGGTTCCGCTCTCACCGGTCAGTAAAATGGTGGAGTCGGACGGAGCCGCCTGGACCACCTGGTCGAAAATGCCCTGCATGAGACGGCTTCTCCCCACGATGTTCTTGAAACTGAACCGGTCTTCCACCAGACTTTTGAGATTATAAATCTTCTTCTCAAGCCGCCTTTTTTCAAGGGCCCTTTCAACATGGAAAGTGATCTCTTTATCTTCAAAGGGCTTGGTCAGATAACTGAACGCCCCTTTCTGCATGGCCTCCACCGCATTGGGGATACTGCCATGCGCGGTGAGAATGATCACCGGAAGTTCCGGATCCATCCTTCTGATTTCTTCCAAAAGATCCATCCCGTCGAGCCCCGTCATCCTGAGGTCGGTCAGCACCAGATCGTATCTTTCCTGCTTCAGCCTGCTCAGGGCCTGCTCCGTGCTCTTCACCTTGAACGGTTCGAACCCCTTGGACTCAAGACGCATGCATAAGACCTCGAGGATATTCGGATCATCATCAACAAGTAGAATTCGTTCTTTAGACATGGCCTACTCCAGCTTCTTTTTCTGTTCTTCCAATTGAAGGTCGATCTCTTTGATCTTTCTGATGTCCTGCATCAATCTCTGAATCTTCTCATCCTGGATGGCATTATACCCCTTGAGGGTCTCGGCTTCGGCTTCGCTGCGATGGATCTCCTCGATCAGGAGGAGGATGGCCTGAACTTCCCGGCTGCGTTTGCTTCCCGGATAGTTCTTCAGGAATGCCTTTGCAACCCGCCCGGCTTCCCTGTAGTCCCTGTTGGGGTTATCTCCATAGGATTGAATCAGAATGATCCGGAACAGGGCCTCCTCCTCAACCTCCCGGTGATGCGCCTCCTCATAAATACGGCGGGTGTCATGCAGGGCGCTCCGGTATTTCCCGTCATGGAACAACTGATCTGCATTAAGAAAGAATTCATCCGGAGAACTGATCTTCTCCTGTTTTTTACTCTCTCCACCATCGGACCGGCTCGAAAAATTTTTAAGATCATAGGGAGGCAAACAAGCGGCGCAAAGCAGGAAAATTAAAAAAAAGTATGTTTTGTGAATCTTCATGCCGATACCGTCACTTCCTTCCTCATGACGGGAAGATCAAAATAAAAACGGCTCCCCGCGCCCCGTTCGCTCTCTGTCCAGATCCTTCCGCCATGTCCCTCAATATAATATTTGCAGATGGAGAGACCCAGGCCCGTTCCTTTCGCCGGCTTCCCCATCAGGGGGTCGGCCTGCCGGAACCGTTCAAAGATTTTAGGTATGGCATCATTCCTGCCCTGAGTCTGGAGAGGTCGAGGACGTTGTTGATCAGGCGGATCAGCTTTCCGGTCTCCTCCTGAATAATGCAGAGCACCCTTTTCTGCTTATCCGTGATGTGACCCGGGACCTGATCCAGCATCAGCGATGCGGCCGCCTTGATGGAGGTCAGCGGCGTGCGGAGTTCATGCGACATGTTGGCAATGAATTCCCGTTTCATCTCCTCCAGCTCCGAGAGCCTCTGGGTCATGATATTAAAGGCCCGTGCCAGGTCTCCAAATTCGTCCTTGGAAGAGATCAAAATCCGCTTCTCAAAAATCCCTTCAGAGATATACTGTGTCCCCTGCTTGAGTTTTTGAATCGGCTCCTGGATACTCCGGATCATGAGCCAGGCCATGAGCAAGCCGAAAAGCCCCATGGAGGCCACAATCCCGATCGTGATCGTATAGGCCCGCTGGCTGAACGCCTGCGCTTCACTCATCTTCCGGGCAATGGACAACTCTTCAATCCGGATGATCTCCTCGATCCTCCCGGTCATCGCCAGGACCTCGGCCTCACCCATCATGCCCCTTCCGGAAAGCTCGGCCTCGCCTTTACCCTGATCACCGGGAACGTCCTCCACGGCTGAGAGAAAACCTTTGATATGCCGCTCATGCAACCGCTGGATCTCTTCCAGATCTTTCATAAAAGGAACACCCCTTCTCCCTGCCATCAGTTGAAGAAGGATTTTATCAAACTCCTCTCCTTTTGAAAGGGCGAGGGAAAGGAAATCCCGGTCGTGCACTACGAGGTACTTCTTTTCGTTTCCCACCTGGGACAGGAAAAGGTCAAGAAGCCGCTTCTCCAGATCCATGGAGAAGACCTCCCCCTGGACCATGGACCGGGTTTGGCGGTTCAATCGGTTGAGCTCATAGACCGCATAGAACCCCTCCACCAGGACCAGACAGATCATGATGAAGTAGCCCAGAAAGATCTTTCGGGTGAGAGTGAGTTTCATGATCGTTAATAGCCTTTTCCCGGAGAGAAAATATTTACCTTTATACGTCTCTTACAGGGAATTGTCAACAGGTTCCAAGAGGAGGGGTCTGCGACATAGTTGTAGGTAGAATTGACAAAAAGGGCAAAATGCCTTATAATCTGGTAGCTCATTAAACTACCAGACTATAAGGAGGGCATATGCCGGAATCTTTGTCAGAGCTGGAACGGAGACGGGATGGTCTTTGTGAGAGATTGAAAACACTTGGTGATTTCAGGCGAGGTAGTATCTCGGTCAATTATCGTAAATGCGGCAAGCCGAATTGCATATGCGCACAG
>MNYV01000055.1:23619-26870 GCA_001873285.1 Nitrospirae bacterium CG2_30_53_67 | reverse complement strand
GTTGGGAAGCTGCAGGTGTTCACGCAGCTCGGACTGGCCGACAAGAATAATTTGCAGGAGTTTTGTCTTCTCTGTTTCCAGATTGGAGAGAAGGCGGATCTCTTCTAAAAGATCGGTGCTGAGATTCTGCGCCTCATCGATGATCAGGACCACCCGTTTCCCCTCCGTGAAGGTTTCGATCAGATGGTTGTTCAGGGTGTCGATCATCTCGGTTTTGCTCTTCCCGTGAAACTCCAGGGAGAGGTCCTGCAGGACCATCTCCAGAAGCTGGCGGGACGAAACCTTGGTATTGAAAAGCCGAGCGATTTTCACCTGATCGTCCAACTGGTTCAGGAAGGCCCGGATCAGCGTGGTCTTACCGGCCCCGATATCACCGGTGATGCAGACGAATCCGGAGGGGTCCTGGATCCCATACTCCAGATAGGCAAAGGCCCGTTTGTGCGCCTTGCTCCGGTAAAGAAACTCCGGATCCGGCGTCAGAGAAAAAGGCTTTTCACGAAACTGATAAAATTCCTTGTACATCAGAGGATCTTTCAAGGTCTTTCAAACCGGCGGCATACGTATGAAAACGATCCCTCGGCAATTCTTGCGCCGCCGCCTTCACGCCTCGTAATAATAGGTTTCCCCCGTATCCGAGTGATTGTTCATCACAATTCCCAGGATGTTCCGGCCCTGAAGAAGGGCCAGGGCCTCGGCCAGATCGCCCCTTTGTGTCCGGTCGGCCTGAACCACAAAGATGATCCCATCCATGGACTGGGAGAGGACCACCGGATCCGCCGTGGACAGAATCGGCGTGGTGTCGAAAATCACATAGCGGTCCTTATAACGGTCCTTGACCTCCCGGATGAAATTTTTCATCCGAGACGAATTAAAAATCTCCGTGGAGTTGGGAAGGGTCCCGCCCGCCGGCAGAAAGGTGAGTTTCTCCACACCGGTCCGTATCAGCAAATCCTCAAGCGGGACCTGATCCATCAGGTAATGAACCAGGCCCTTTTCCGGCTTCAGCCCCAGCATCTTGTGAATGGAAGGCCGCCTGAGGTCCGCATCCACCAGAAGGACATTCTTCTGAACCTCCTGGGCAATGGATACGGCCAGGTTGATGGCTGTGGTGGTCTTCCCTTCTCCGTCAGCAGCGCTGGTCACCATCAAACAGTTGTCTCCATTCCCTTCGGTTCTCTGAAGGATCTGCGTACGGAGCATCCGGTACTGTTCCGTGATATGGGAGCTCTTCCCGGCGAGGGTCACAATCCGGTTCTCTTCCATCATGTCCGGATTCACTTCCTTAAAAACGGTGTGCGTATACCTTGGAGCCGTCTCCTCCGGAGCTTCAGGAACCGCCTTGTTCTCTTTAACTCCGCTTCGTGCCTGCTTCGCCTTCTCCAGCGCCTCTTCGATTTTACTCATGTATCGAACCTCCTCGACAATCGACCCCTGAACCGGATCGATATTTTACTCAAATTATCTGGCCCCCTTGCCCATCAAAACGACCTTGAATGTATCCGCAATCACCCCCATGTCCAGCCAGAAGGACATATGCTTGATATAAAAAAGGTCGTATTGCAATTTCTCCTTGGCATCTTCCAGTGAAGCGCCGTATGAGTACCGAACCTGAGCCCACCCGGTGACCCCGGGTTTGACAGAATGCCGTTTGACATAGAAGGGGATTTTTTTGGCAAGCTGCTCCACGAAGAAGGGCCTTTCCGGCCGGGGGCCCACGATACTCATGTCGCCTTTCAATACATTGAATAGTTGCGGGATCTCATCTATCCGGGTTTTCCGGACGAAGCTCCCGATCCGGGTCATCCGGTCGTCCATGTCTTCCGCCCAGACCGGGCCGGTCTCTTTCTCCGCATCATCCTGCATGGAACGAAATTTATAGAGGACAAAAACCCTGCCGTTCTCTCCTACCCGCTCCTGTTTGAAAAATATGGGTCCCCGGCTTTCAAGCTTGATCAGGACTGCAATCATCATGATCAAGGGAAACAGAATCACCAATGAAAATACGGAAATAAACAGATCGATCAACCTCTTGAACAACTGGGCCAGTCTCGAATGCTCGAAACCCGAGGAGAAGATCAGCCAGCTCGGCCTTAATTTATCGATCAGGATCTTGCCGGTCGTCCGCTCATAGAATTCCACGCCTTCGTTGATCTGCACTCCTCGCATCTTGCATTGCAATAACGCCTCCATAGGAAGCCGCCCTCTCCTTTCATCCATAGAAACAATGATCTGGCTTATTTGATGATTCTGAACAACCGATGGGATGTCGTTATAATCTCCTATAACCGGGAACTTGACCGGGTTGCCGGCCTGCCGGCCGGGGTTCTTGTCAATGAGACCGACCACTTTGTATCCCAGGCCTCTATTCTCGACTATCTCCTCGGCCAGTGTGATGGCAAATGGATTGGCGCCGATGATCAGGATATTCTCCGTCATCCCGCTGGACCTGAGAAAAAGGCGGTAAAGAAGACGCCAGGAAACAATTAAAATGAGAACCAGACAGGCAGAGATCAGCGATGCCCCCCTGCCGATGAGCAGCGGAGGATAGAGATAATAAATGAAGGCCAGAAGGATTGAGGCCACACCCAGGGCCTGCAGCAGGCGGATCAAAAGCTCCCTGATATTCTTGATGATCTTCGGATCGTAAAGATCCGCATAGTAGAGGCTGGCGAGGCAGACCCCCATGGTCACGACGGCCTTGGGTATCAAAAGATCGTATTCCAGATCCCCGAGACGGAGATAGACCCCTGCCAGAACCGAAAGATAAATCAATACCCCTTCGGAAAAGAACATCAGGGCCTTTTTGAACTGGAATGAGAATCGAAAAAACTTCATGGGTCATCCCTGTTCTGAAAAAAAGATCTTGCATGCCGGGTTCAGCCGTCCAGACGATATCTTGTACCTCCCTGTCATCTCATATCGTTATTGAAGAGGGAGCTTATGCGCCTCGCGAAAAAGTTTGATCAGGAATATATCAAACTTAAAAAAGAAAATCTGAACGACGACCAGAACCGCAAGGACTGTAAGAAAAGACGAGACCAGGATCACCTTCCACCGTTTCCGCTTGAGCAGATTCTCCTGAAGAGTGACCACTTTGGGGATCACCGCCAACACCGGCAGGTTCGTAAAGGCCCTGAGCTCATCCTGATTCGAAAAGGATTGATCCAGATATTCGGAGAGGAATCCTGCGCCGGCTCCGGACCCGATCCCCAGGATCAGACCGATGAACAGGATGGCGATCCGGTTCGGCT
>MNYV01000055.1:0-23606 GCA_001873285.1 Nitrospirae bacterium CG2_30_53_67 | reverse complement strand
GGGGAGCTGCGCGGGATCGATGATGGCGAACTTTTCCCCCTGCTGCCGGTTCTCCAGACTCTCCGAGATCTTGGCCTGGGTCTCCTTGTTGACCAGTTCCTGATAATTCATCCTGGCCACGTCATAATCGCTCTGCATGGCAGCCAGGGTCTTATCCACCACCGGGGTATTGGCCATCTTCTGCTGATAGTATTCAATCAGCCTCTTATACTCCTTCACCTGTTGTTCCAAAGCCGGGATTTCAAGCCTCTTGGATTCGATCTGTGTCTGGAGATTGATATAGGCCGGATTGGTGGGATTGGAGGCATACTCCACATCCGGTAAATTCTTAGCCGTCTCAATCTTCTTCTTCAAGTCCTCGATTTCCGCCTTGAGCCGGACCACATCAGGATGTTTTTCGGTATACTTTGAGGCCATCGCAGTCAGCTCACTCTCCTTGCCGGCAAGACTTTCATGAAGCGCCTTTTCGGTATCATTGGAGTTGACTTCCTTTTCCATCCGGGCAATCCGTTTCTTCAGGTCGATCACATCAGGATGATTCTCGGAGAGTTTGGACTGCAGTGAAATCAGCTGGGTTTTGTCAAGCTCCAACTGCTCCTTCGGGGAAAGGACCCTCTGCCCGTAACTGGAAATCATGGTGGCGTCCGCATCGGTCATGGCGAGCTGCCCTTTGAGAAAAACCAGGTTGGACTTGGCCATTTCCAAATCCCTGTGATTCGTCTCGAGATAACGCTCATACCGGTCGAGGTTGGCCATGTTGACCTGCATCTGCTCAGGGAGTTCATCGAGGTGCTGCTGCTTGAAGTCCGAAATGTCCTTGCCGATTCTTGCAATCTCGGTCTCCATCTTTTTTAATTCGTCGGAGACAAACCGCGTGGTCATGGCGCTCGCATCCACACGGACCTTGAGGTTCTCCCCGATATAAAGAGAGGCGAGCTCAGAGGTCACGGCCTGCACGGTCCGAGGGTCCTTGCCTTCATAGGAAAGTTTAAAGGCCACCGTGAAAGTGACCTGCTGACCGCTCTTCTTGTTCACGCCCTCGGCAGATACAATCTCCATGGCGATGTCTTCGCGCATTTTTTCAATGATCTCTTCCCTGGTCCAGTCGTCTTTATACTCAGGGTAGAGGTTGAACTTCTGCATAATCTCCTCGAGCTTGGTCCGGCTCATGATCCTCTGGTTGATCACATTGAGCCTCTCCTCAACCTGGGAGGTGACCGTAGACTGCACATAATCCACAGGAATTTTCTGTTCTTCAATCAGGATCAGGGTTTCCGACTTGTAGATCGCCGGATAAAGATAGGCGATCAGGGAAACGACCACAAAGATTGAAATCGCAGGAATCAGGATGACCCATCTTCGCTTCCGGACAATCCGCCGTAGATCTCGAATGTCCATCACTTTGGTCTGTTCCATGGCTGTTCATACCCCATTCATGAAAAAATTTACGCTCACGGGACGATGATCGTATCCCATCTCTTCAGTTTCACGTTCTGTTCGGTATTCTTACCCCGGATCACCTGATTGTAATTAAACTTCAGCTTCTCTCCATCGGCCCGCAGGATAATAATGGAACCCCGATCCGCGTACGGGGTCAGCCCCCCGGCCAGGGCCAGGGCCTGGATCACCGTCAGATCCCCGTTGAAGGGAAGCGGGCCGGCGTGGAGAACCTCTCCCTGGACATAAATCCTGTTGCTGATCATCTGTTCCACAACCACGGTCACCTCAACCTCCGGGATGAATTCCTTAAGCCGTTTGGTGATCTCATCCTTGAGCTGCAACACGGTCAGCCCGCTTGCCTGTACATCATTGATGAGGGGGACCGAGATCTTGCCATCCGACCTGACCACGGCCTTGGTCGAGAGTGTCTCATCCTTCCAGACGGAAACAATGAGCTGGTCCTCAGGACCGATGATATATTCTTCCTGTTTCGGTGCGGACTCCTGAACCGCTGTTTCGACCGGCACTTCGGTTCTCAACCCGAAGGTCGCACACCCTGAAACCATGAACACCATCCAAAGAAAATAAGTTGCCCTATATTTTTTCATCATATCCTGCTCCTCTGAATAAATAATTTAAAAGTCTGAAAATTTGTCTATTTTATTCTCTTTTATCTTATAAAGCAAGGCCTTATAACTGACCTGCAGGATCTCTGCTGTTTTTTTACGGTTCCAATTGGTCTGCCTCAGAATCTTTTCGATGAGTTCCTTCTCGGCCCTCTTGGATGCCTCTTTGCTGATCTCCCGCAGGGTGAAGTTATGATCCTTTCCCTCCAGAAGAGGATCGATAAAGCTGAATTCTCCGGATGCCGTCATATTCCCCCCGGATCCCGATGAACCATTCTTCCGTTCCGATCTGACTTTATCCTCTTCTTTCAGGAGAAATTCGGTGGCAATCGGTTTCTCGCTCTCCAGGACCACCACCCGTTTGATCATGTTCTCCAGTTCCCGCACATTCCCCGGCCAGTTGTACTGCATGAAAAGGCCCATGGTCTCCTTGGAAATCTTCTTATAGTCTTTGTTGTACTTACGATTGTATTTCTGCAGAAAATGCTCGGTGAGGATCGGGATCTCTTCCATCCTTTCCCTCAAGGGCGGGACCGTAATATTGACCACATTCAATCTGAAGTAAAGATCCTCCCTGAATTTCCCCCTCGCCACCTCGGCTTCCAAATCCCTGTTGGATGCCGCGATGACTCTGGCATCCACCCGGACATCCTGTTCACTCCCCAGCGGGGCAAACTCCCCATCCTGAAGGACCTGCAGGAGCTTGGCCTGGAGGGCCGGTGGAATCTCACCGATCTCGTCCAGGAATATGGTCCCATGGTTTGCAAACTCAAACTTCCCGGGCTTTTTCTTATGGGCGCCGGTAAAGGCCCCGCGTTCATATCCGAAGAGTTCGCTCTCCAGAAGTTCGGCAGGAAGCGCCGCACAGTTCACATTTACAAAATGCCGGTCCCGCCGGCTGGAATTCATATAGATGAAACGGGCGATCAGCCCCTTCCCCGTGCCGCTTTCACCACGGATCAATATCGTAATATCCGTATCCGCAACCTGTTCGATAATCTCTTTGATGGCCCCCATCTTTTCACTGTTCCCAAAAAGGATCTGGTTCCCGTTCTGTTCACTGACCTGTTTTTTGAGTCTTTGAACCTCTGAGATCAGATTCCTTCTCTCCAAAACCTTGCTGATCGTGAATTGCAGTTCCTCCGGATCAAACGGCTTGTTGAGAAAATCGGCTGCTCCGAGTTTCATGGCCCCGACCACCGTGCTCGTCTGACGGTGGCCCGAAAGCATGATCACGCTCGTATCCATTTTTTCTTCCTGTATCTGTTTCAGGACCTCAAGCCCGTCCATATCCGGCATGACCACATCAAGGATGACAAGCTCGGGCCTGATCCTCTGAATGGTCTGCAGACCGTCCTTCCCGCTCGTAGCGATCTCTGACCTGTACCCAAACTGTGTGATCAGCGTCTTGAGATAGTTACCGATCTCAAGCTCATCATCAATAACAAGAATAGTGGCCTCTTCAGGCATGAAGCTCCTTAACAATGGCTCTTATTTACGGTTCTTCTCCCATATAGTGGGTAAAAAGGGTTCGAGGATTCCAGGGTTCAAGGGGTCAAGTGAACCCTGGAATCCTTGACCCCTTGACCCCTGATGTTTTCACCCACTATTTTGGAGATGATCTTTATTTACTTTATAATGAAAATCAACGGTTTTTTTTGCAAATCGTGTGCCAATAACCAATTTATGCATATCTAACCTAAAATCCCGGCATATTCATATATTTTATCTTCTATCCACCCTATCCATCTCATCCACATCCTTCAACGGGTCAAAAAAAGGCAAACCGATGTAAAATCCATAGGAATATCTCCATCAAACAGGGTTAGTGTAACATAAAAAACGCTCAATTGGAACACAGAAAAATGACAAATGAAAGAATACAAAAAAATGGAAAAAAAGTTTCTTTTTTAGGAAAACTATTTCTGTTCTGAAAAAAAAAAGGAAAATGTTTTCCCTTTTTATGAAAACTTTTTCCCAAAAGTGGAAAACTTTTTCCAAATTTTCTATGGATGAGCCGTAATATCCACTGTTTCTCGGGGAAGGAGGAAAGAGAAACAACTCCCCTTCCCGGTCCGGCTTTCAACCCATATCCTCCCCCCATGCGCCTGAATAATTTTCTTGCAGATGGAAAGACCGAGCCCAGCCCCCTTTTTCTCCCCATACCGCTTCCCGACATTGTTGAACTCATCGAAGACCCGGCCGATCTCCTCGGCATCGATCCCCACACCTGTATCCATGATCTGCGTGAGAATACCATCCGGCGTGTTTTCACACTTCACCGTGATCTTGCCGGACGAAGGGGTGAATTTAACGGCATTGCCGATCAGATTGATATGAACCTGCTCAATGGCGCCGGCATCAAAGGTCAGCATCAGCTCTTCTTCAGGAAAATCCACATGGAGTGTAATCCCGTTTTCTTCGATGTAGTTTCTCATCTGCTCAAGAATATTCTTCAGGGTCTTCAGATAAGATGCATACTGAAAATGAAACTCCGCCGATTCCGATTCCAGCCTGCAACGATCCAACATCGAGTTCACCATCCCGATCAGCCGCCGGCAATTCCTCCCCGACTCCTTCAAGAGATGCTTCTGTTTTTCGTTCAATGGCCCGAAGGATTCGCTGAGAAGAAGTTTCTGGTAACCACCTAAGATGGTGAGAGGGGTCCTCAGTTCATGAGTTGCCGCTGCCAGACAGGCATTCTTCTTTTTGCCGAGTTCCATCAGCCGTTGGTTCGACTCCTGAAATTCCTTGACCATATTCAAGGTATCCCGCTGCATCTCCTGGCCCCTGGACTCTCTTAGAATACCCTTGGACAACCGGTCCATGGTCATTTTTATCGCCCGGATGCCGGCCCATTCATCGCCTCCTTCAGGATCAGTCGGCCGAGATTCCGGCCCGGCGCCGGAGAACCTCACATACCAAAACAAGTAAAAAAATGGAAGACCGGAACAGAATCGGCTGATATGATCCATCAGTTCGAGTTGTTCTTTTTCGGGGAGTACGGAATGGATCAGGACGAAGTGAAACAGATCCTGTTCCATGGTCCGAATCGCAGCAGAACTCCCGGCGCAGTGGTTCACCTCGTAACCCCCGTCCTGAAAGATCTTTCGGATGCCGGCTGAGAGTTCCTGGTCAGAATCAACAATAAGAATTCGCAAGGGCGTAAACACCATCGGAATTGACTTAAAAAATGAAGCGTTTGTTCTGCAATAATGATAATTTTATTTAAACAAATGCTCTAATAATTGTCAATATAATTCTAAGCCGCCATTTATGAAAATTTGACTGGACGGCTGTTCGGCAAGGTGATATCTTGGCGCAACACCATCGGGTCCTGAACTGATGAATATCAAAAACATCTTAAAACAGCTTGAATTTAAAAGAAAAAAACGGCTGGGTCAGAATTTTCTACATGACGAAATGGTCTTGGATGAGATCCTTTTCCATGCGGACATCCAGCCTGGCGATACGGTCCTTGAAATCGGAGCCGGACTGGGAAGTCTGACCGAACGCCTTTCAGAATCAGCCGGCTGCCTCATTTCTCTTGAGGTGGATAAAATCCTTTATGAGTATCTTGGAAACCGTTTCAGGAACCGCAAAAACGTCCGAATCTTATGGCAGGACATCCTGAAATTCAACACCGATGATCTTCCGGGCCAGGATATAAAGGTTATCGCAAACCTGCCTTATTATATTTCCACGCCGATTCTTAAACACCTCATGAAATCCGTCAGAAAATTCTCTTTGATCCTGATCATGCTCCAGAAGGAACTTGCCGAACGGATCACCGCTGAACCCGGATCAAAGAAATATGGATCTCTCAGCATCATGACCCAGTTCCACACACAGGCGGAAATCGTGGCCCATGTCCCGAGGACGGCGTTCTATCCCCCCCCCGCCGTAGACTCTGCGCTGGTCCGTCTCCAGGTTTTAAAACAGCCCTGCGTCAATATATCAAACCCAGAAGGTTTTTTCAGGGTGGTTCAGGCCGCTTTCTCCCACCGCAGAAAAACCTTGCGGAACTCGCTTCTTGGTTCCGGAAGGGTCTCCGCAGACAAGCTGGATTCGGCCTTCAAGGCCGCCGGCATCTCTCCAACCCTCCGAGCGGAATCCCTCTCCATTCACGAGTTTGCAAAACTTGCTCAATTTCTTCTTTGATTCCGCATCATGATGTGATAAATTTTCAATTTAGATCATCTCCAAAAGCGTGGGTGAAACCATAAGGGGTCAAAGATGACGACCCTTCATTTTACCAAGATGCAAGGGACGGGAAATGACTTTATCCTGGTGGACGGTCTTCAAGAAAGGATCGGTCCCCTGGATCCCTATGCCCGTTTCCTGTGTGACCGGAAATTCGGGATCGGTGCGGACCAGATCCTGGTGTTACGGTCTTCCGAAAAAGCGGATTTCCGGATGCAGATCTTAAACGCCGACGGCTCAGAAGTGGAGATGTGCGGGAACGGAATTCGGTGTTTTGCAAAATATCTCAAAGATCATGGGTATACGTCCAAGAACGTGATCCGCGTGGAGACCCTCGCGGGGATCATGACGCCTGCCATAGGGGAGAAGGAGATCTCCGTTGACATGGGTGTCCCGGTTCTCTCCGGTCCTGAGATCCCCGTCAAGATGGAGGGGACCATCATCTCCAAACCGATCCGGCTGGACAGCAATGATTTGCTCATAACCTGTGTTTCCATGGGCAATCCGCATTGTGTGATCAAGGTCCAGGATGTAGACGCTTTCACTGTGGAAAAGATCGGGCCGCAGATCGAGTCGCACCCCTTTTTCCCGAGAAGGACCAACGTTGAGTTTATCCAGATCCTGAATGACCATGAAATCAAGATGCGGGTCTGGGAAAGGGGCGTGGGAGAGACCCTTTCCTGCGGGACGGGGGCCTGTGCTTCCGCTGTCGCATCGGCGCTCAACCACTGGACCGGACGCAGCGTTCTTGTCCATTTGAAGGGAGGAGACCTCAAGGTCCTATGGGATGAGAAAGACCGTGTGACCCTCACGGGCCCGGCCCAAGAAGTCTTCTCCGGAGAGATCGAGATTTGAGAAGAGAACCATTCACCACTGAGAACACAGAGAAAATAAATGTCAAGGTCAACCATTTATTAACCCAGAGTTGACCAATGATTCAAGATAACTTATTTTATGTTTTATGACGAGCCGATACAAGGGGAGGGACCATGCTGCATCCAGCCGAATTCTGTGCTTCCTGCGGGAAGGAGATGTTTGAAGGGGCTCGATTCTGCACATACTGCGGGGCCGGGCGGCCTGCCGCGCCGCCCCCTTCAGAACAGGGCCGCGATACGGTCTTTGAAGTCAGCAGGATCGGGGTCTGTTCCATGGTCAAGCTTTTCTTCATGATCCATGCGGTCATCGGCATGGTCTTCGGGATTCTGTTTGCAAGTTTCGGCCTGTCCGGCATGGGCATGCCGGATCTCCCGTTCCATATGAATGGAAGACACTTTTTAGGGAGTGGGCCCTGGATCGCCGTCATCCTCGCCTGCGCCGTTTTTTACGGGTTCATCGGATCATTTCTGGGCCTGATCGCGGGGTCCCTCTACAATATTCTGGCATGGGGCACAGGGGGGATTCTGATCACGCTTAAGAAAAAACAATAAGGAGAAGATATGTTTCAAGGTACGCTGCCTGCCATCATTACGCCCTTTAAAAAAGACGGCAAGATAGATGAAGAGGCCCTCAGGGCGCTGATCCATTTTTGCATTGAAGAGAAGGTCGACGGGATCGTCCCCTGCGGCACCACCGGTGAATCGGCCACACTGACGCATGAGGAACACAAGGAGGTCGTGCGGATCACCGTACAGGCCGTGAACCGCAGGATCCCGGTACTGGCGGGGACAGGGTCCAATTCCACGGCTGAGACCATCGAACTGACGAGGGCGGCAAAAAAGGCCGGGGCGGACGGGGCCCTGCTGATCTCTCCCTATTACAATAAACCCACGCAGGAGGGGATCTACCAACATTACAAAAAAGTAGCCCAAGAGACCTCCTTCCCCCTGATTCTCTACAATGTGCCCGGCAGGACCGCTCTGAACATCCTTCCCGAAACCGTGGCCCGCCTGTCGGGTATCCGTGAAATCACGGGGATCAAGGAAGCATCGGCCGACCTCCGTCAGATCAGCAAAATTATTGAGTTGTGCCGTGAAGATTTCGTGGTCCTCTCCGGGGACGACTTCACGGCCCTTCCCACTCTGGACATCGGGGGCCAAGGCGTTATCTCCGTGGTTGCCAATGTGGCGCCCGGAAAGATGTCGGAGATGGTCCGGGCCTTTTTTGACGGGGACCCGGACCAGGCGCGGTCTCTGCATTATGAACTGCTCAGGCTCATGGAAGCCATGTTTTTCGAGACCAATCCGATCCCGGTCAAAACCGCTCTCCATCTCATGGGGAAATGCGAGGATGAGTTCCGCCTTCCCCTCTGCAGGATGGGAGAGGTAAACAGAAACAGACTGAGTGCAGTCATGAATGAGTATGGGCTGATCCCTGCGGACCGCAGACAAGACCCAGCAGCCTTTTAAATTCAGATCATCTCCAAAAGAGTGTGTGAAAACATCAGGGGTGAAGGGGTCAAGGATTCCAGGGGTCAAGTGAAGTGCTAAAAACATAAGGGGCCGAGGGTCCTAGGGTTCAAGGGTTCAAGGGTTCAAGGGTTCAAGGGTTCAAGTGTTTTTCTCTGGAGATTTTGCTTGCGTTCTTGTACTCGGTTTACCGGTATCAGTATTTCACTTGAATCCTTGACCCCTTGACTCCTATAACCCTATGGTTCTTCAACCCTCGACCCCAAGATACATTAGTGTAGTAGCCGTCGCAGACGGCAAAAACAGAGAAAAGCGGGGAACGCGAAGCGTAACCCTTTTTACCCACTAAATGGGAGAAGAACCTTAAATTCTAACGATACCCGTGTAGGCCATGAGAATTCTTGATTCTAAAGCATCCGGTTTCGAAGAGGAGGTCCTCGGCTTCAAGCAACGGGCGGGCGAGGTCGACAAGAAGACCGTCAAAGTCGTTGAGAAGATACTCGGCCGGATCCGCGCGGAGGGAGATCCCGCCCTGTTCGAGTTGACCCGTAAATTTGACCGGGTCACCCTTGACCGCACCAACGTGGAGATCGCTCGGAAAGAGATCGAACGATCCGAGGAGAGGGTCGACCCCCAGGCCTTGGCCTCACTCCGTGCCTCAGCCGCGCGGATCCTGGCCTTTCACGAGAAACAGAAAGATCAGACCTGGACATTCACGGACCAGGATGGCGTGACGCTCGGCCAGATTGTCCGCCCGCTTCAAAGGGTCGGGATCTATGTCCCCGGCGGTAAAGCATCTTATCCATCATCCGTGCTGATGAACGCCATCCCGGCCAGGGTGGCCGGAGTCAGGGAATTGGTCATGGTCAGCCCCACACCCGGCGGAGAGGCCAACCCCTATGTCCTCGCTGCGGCCCGGATCGCCGGCATAGACCGGATCTTCCGTGTGGGAGGGGCGCAGGCCGTCGCCGCCTTGGCCTATGGGACGGAAACCATCCCCAAGGTGGACAAGATCGTGGGGCCGGGGAACATCTATGTCGCCCTGGCCAAAAAGATGGTCTTCGGCATCGTGGACATTGACATGATCGCAGGGCCGAGCGAAATCCTGGTCCTCGCGGATCATACGGCCGATCCCGATTTCATCGCCTCTGATATGCTTTCCCAGGCAGAACACGATGAGATGGCCTGGACAGTCCTGGTCACCACTTCCAGGGACTTGATCCGGTCCGTTCAGAAGGCCATAAAAGAGCAGCTTGGCACATTGCCCCGCCGGGACATCGCGGGAAAGGCGCTTCAAAATTACGGGACCCTGATCCTTGTAAAAGACCTCGTCGAAGGCGCACAGGTAGCGAATGCCGTCGGCCCGGAGCACCTCGAGATCATGACTGAAAACCCGTCTGAAATCCTGGAACGGATTGAGAATGCCGGGGCAATCTTCCTGGGCCCCTATTCTCCGGAACCCATCGGCGACTACATGGCAGGACCGAACCATGTCCTTCCAACCGGCGGAACATCCCGGTTCTTCTCTCCGCTCTCTGTGGGAGACTTCTATAAGCGATCCAGCCTGATCTCTTTTACCCGGAGAGGATTCCGGCTCGTAGCCGAGGATACCATCCGCCTTGCAGAACTCGAAGGGCTTCAGGGACATGCCCGTGCCGTCAGTCTCCGAAACAAGCGGCTGAAAAACGAGGGCGGAGGTCTATGAATCCACTTGATCTGCTTCGGCCTGAGATCCGGACACTGAGACCCTATTCCGTTGTTGAGACCCCGTCACGAGTCAAGATGGACGCCAATGAAAGCCCATTTGACCCTCCTTTCGAGATCCTGCAGGAAATCTCAGAAGAACTTCGGCGCATGCATTTCAACCGCTATCCGGATTCCGGGGCCGTGACATTAAAGAAACGGATTTCCGAATACCTGCACACGGAACCCCGGAACCTGATGCTCGGAAACGGGTCCGACGAACTGATCGGGTATTTGATCACGGCATTCAGCGGCCAAAACAGCGGGATCCTTTTCCCCGTTCCGACTTTTTCCATGTACGGCATCATCGCCAAGGCTCAGGGCCAGACGGCCATTCCCGTCCCTCTCGACGGCCATTTCCAGATCAATCCCGAATTGTTTCTAAAAACGGCCCAAGAGCGCTCCCCGAGGATCATCTTCCTGGCCTCACCCAACAACCCCACGGGAAACAGGTTTGCCGATGAGACCCTGCTCAGAATCCTGAAGGAAACGCAGGCGATCGTGGTGGTGGACGAGGCCTATATCGACTTCTCCGATCATCCGGGTTTCATGAAATATCTTCAGACCATTCCGAACCTGGTCATTTTAAGGACCTTGTCAAAGATCGGCATGGCGGCCCTTCGTGTCGGGATCCTCATCAGCAGCCAAGAGGTGATCAGTGAATTGGAGAAGGTCCGGCTGCCATACAACATCAATACTTTTTCTCAGGCCGCCGCCTCGGCCCTGCTCAGCCGTCCCGAAACGATTAAGAAACAGATCCGGATGATCATTGAAGAACGGGAGCGCCTCTTCCAATCCATGTGCAGCATCCAAGAGATCAAGGTCTATCCTTCACAGGCAAACTTCATCCTCTTCCGGACGCAAGACGCTTACGAACTCTACCGGAACCTGCTCAAGGCCGGCATCCTCGTCCGGAACCTGGACCAATCGGGACCGCTTCAAGGGTGTCTCCGGATGACCGTGGGAATGCCTGAGGAAAATACGGAGTTTCTGGAACACCTTGGCCGTTTTTTTTGACAGCCTGGATGTTTTCGTCTCGTATACGGTACAAAATGAAACCACAGAGTGCGCAGAGAAACACGCTATGTTCTCTAAAAGAATTTCCATTTATTAACGTTCTCATAATTATCTTGACGAGCGGGACCCCCTCACCTTTATCCTCTCCCCCGTCAGCGGGGGAGAGGGGAGGGTGAGGGGGCCGTCCTATGTCCAGACTATTTCGAGATTATTAATAATATCCAAGAATTTCTCTGTGTGCTGGTTAATTTTTACAATACATCAACCAACAAAGGGGGGCTTTATGGCAAGACAAGCAAAGATTGCAAGGAAAACCAAGGAGACCAGCATAAAGGTAAGCCTCAACCTCGATGGGAAAGGAGATTATGAGATCCAAACCCCGGTCCCGTTTTTGAACCATATGCTGGAACTCTTTGCCCGGCATGGTCTTTTTGACCTGGCCATTCATGCCGAAGGGGATACGGCTGTGGACTTCCACCACACGGTAGAAGACGTGGGGATCTGCCTGGGAAAGGCCTTTGAAAAATCCCTGGAGGACAAACGGGGGATTGTCCGGTATGGACATGCCTCCATCCCCATGGATGAGGCGCTCGCCCAGGTCTCTGTGGATATCTCCGGACGGCCGCGCCTGATCTTCCATGCCGAGATCCCCAAGGAAAAAGTGGGGGATTTCGACCTGGAATTGGCTGAGGAATTCTTCCGTGCCTTCAGCAACCATATCAAGGCGACGTTCCATATCAGCCTGATCTATGGTGACAACCTCCATCATATCCTGGAGGCCATGTTCAAGGCCTTGGGCCGCGCCTTGGATCAGGCCACCGCGCTGGATCAGCGGAATCCCATGGTCCCGTCCACAAAAGGGACCCTCGAATAGGTTCTTTTCAAGTGGGAATACGTCGATTTTCACCTTGAAAAGAGGGCACAATTCTGTTATATTATATAAAAGCGGTTAAATCATATATTTTTCTCAATTTTATAACCATTCCGGAGCATAGATGGAATCTTCAACAAAAATTCTGGTCGTGGATGACGATAAAGCCGCCAGAAAATCCATCCGGTCCATCCTCGAACAAGAGGGGTATCTGGTCTTGGAAGCTGAGGACGGCGCCTCCGGACTGCAGCAGGTCAAGACCGAAAACCCCGATCTCGTACTCCTGGATATCGTGATGCCCAGAGTGGACGGAATCAAGGTCTGCAAATCAATCAAATCCAACCCGGATTATAAAAAGATTCCCATCCTCATGACCACCTCCATGGGGAGCAAGGAGGACATTATCCGGGGGCTCAAGTCCGGAGCGGATGACTACATCGTCAAACCCTATGACAAAAGCGAACTTCTGGCAAGAATCAAGACTTTTTTGAGAGCCGGGAACCTCCTCAAACAACTGGAAAGGGAAAAACGGGATCTCATGGCCATCCTCGACATCAGCAATGCCATCACCTCCACGCTTGATTCCAGGGACGTCCTTTACTCCATCGTCAAAAAGATATCGGAAATCATTGATGTGAACCGCTGCTCCATCGTCAAGATCGATGCCGATGGACACAGGGGCTTTGTGCTCGCCTCCAACGAGAACCCGGATATCTTTAATATCCCCATTGACATCGAGAAATACCCGGAAATCATGAAGGTGCTCGAAACCAAGGAAGTTGTCCTCGTCAACGACATCGACAAAGACCCCCTGGTGGCCTCTGTGAGGAAGCTTCTATCGAAGACCCTCTTTCACTCCCTTCTCGTCCTTCCGGTCATCATGAAACAGAACGTCATCGGGACCATCCTCCTCAGGACCGCCCGGACCCGCCCCTTTGAAGAGCGGGAGATCCAGTTCTGCCAGATCATTGCCAACGCCGCGGCAAACGCCTTGATCAATGCCTCCCTGTTCGAGTCCATGGAACTCGCCAACATCCATCTGGAAAAACTGGCCACCACCGACGGGCTGACCGGCATCTTCAATCACAGGTATTTCTACAGGCGCCTGGACGAAGAATTTAATCGGGCAGAACGCTACAGCATCCCCCTTTCCGCCATTATGATGGACGTGGACAGTTTCAAGGGGATCAATGACACCCTCGGGCACAGGATCGGGGACCGCATCCTCAAGGAACTGGCCGTGGTCCTGAAATCAAAGATCCGCAAAAGCGACATCGTCGCCAGGTATGGAGGGGACGAGTTTATCATCCTTCTGCCGCAGACCGACCGTCAGGGCGCGGAAATGGAAGCGCATCGCGTCGTCCGTTCCATCATGGATTACCAGTTCGAATCTCTGCCCGATTCCAAAATAAAAGTCAGCTACGGCATCTCCACCTATCCGAACGAACAGATCTTGAAAGCCGATGACCTGGTCACCATAGCGGACCGCAGCCTTTACACCTATAAAGCTAAAAACAAGAACCCGGTTCCGAAATAAACACCAAAATAAAATTAACACCTGTTGACATTGGCCCCGCCTCATCTTACAATCATTTGAACGGTTCGGACGGTTTTTTTAATATCCGAGGTCGAGATGATTGCTATTGTCGATTACGGTATGGGAAACATCAGAAGCGTGCAAAAGGGTTTTGAGAAAACCGGCTTCAAGGCTGAGATTGTCCGAGAACCTGAGGCCGTCCGGAAGGCCTCGGCCCTCGTGCTCCCGGGTGTGGGCGCCTTCAAGGACTGCATGAAGAATTTAGCGGCCCTCCGGCTCATCGATCCGATCGTCGAACATATCCAAAAGGGTAAACCCTACCTGGGGATCTGTCTCGGCATGCAGATCCTCTTCACGGAAAGCGATGAGTTCGGGAAGACCCCCGGGCTCGGCCTGATTCCCGGAAAAGTCGTCCGGTTCCATTTTGAACGGACGGATTCCGACCCGTCCGACCTCCGTAAAATCCCTCACATGGGATGGAACACCATCCATAAGGTTAAGAATCCGCCCATCCTCAAAGAGGTGCCGGATCGGACCTATCTCTATTTTGTCCACTCCTATTATGTGGCGCCGGATGACCCCGAAATCATTGCCGCCACCACGTGCTACGGCATGGATTTTACATCCATGATCTGGAAGGATAACCTCTTTGCCACACAGTTCCATCCGGAAAAGAGCCAGGAGGCAGGCCTTTCGATCCTCAAGCAATTTGCCATGCTGGTTTAAGGTTGAAAAAAGATTTTTGTTCCGAAGAAAGGAAAAACTATTGATATGATACTCAAGCTTGCCCTGGTTTTTTACCTCCTCGCGACCATCAACTGCCTGCTTTATTTTGTGACCCCCAAAAAGAGCCTTGGAAGGGCCTATATGGTGAGCGCCGTCATCGGGTTCCTGCTGCATACCGCCGCCATCGCCCTGAACACCATCCATTTGGGGCATCTCCCCGTCACCAACTTTCAGGAAGGGATGTCTTTCTTCTCCTGGGCCATCATCCTGATTTTCCTGATTCTGGAATACCGCTACAAGATCCTGATTCTCGGGTCCTTCATCATCCCCCTGGCCTTCATCTCCCTGCTCTATCCGGCCCTGCTGCCCCATGAAATCCGGAATCTCTCGCCGCTCCTCAAGAGTTCCTGGCTCGCCATCCATGTGAGCCTGGCCTTTCTGGGGGATGCGGCCTTTGCCCTGGCCTTTGCCGTCAGCCTCATGTACATTCTCCAGGAGAACCAGTTGAAAACCCGCCGGTTCGGGGCGACCTTCCGCAAGCTCCCCTCCCTGGAGGTCCTGGACGCCCTGAACCATCGGGTCATCACGACCGGTTTCCTGCTCCTGACCCTCGGCATCATCAGCGGAGCCCTATGGGCACGGGTTGCCCTCGGAAGTTACCTGCAGGGGGATCCCAGAGAGATCTGGTCGATCATCACCTGGTTGATCTACGCCGCCCTCCTCCACGGCAGGTTGACCGTGGGGTGGCGGGGGAGGCGGTCCGCCACCATGGCCATTATCGGCTTTGCCGTGCTGGTCTTCGCCTTTTTGGGAGTGAACCTGTTTCTATCCAGCTATCATAATCCGGAGCGGTTTTAATGGGTATTTTACTGGTCGGGATGAGCCACAAGACAGCGCCGGTGGAGCTTCGGGAAAAGCTTTCCATGCCCGTGGATACCCTTCCCGATCTCCTTATAAAACTGAAAAGCGAGGCCATCCAGGAATGCCTGATCCTCTCCACCTGCAACCGCGTGGAGATTCTCACGCTGAGCAGCCATCCGGAGAAGGGAATCGAGCAGATCAAGAGTTTCCTCGGATCGGGAAAAAATACGCCCGTGAGTTCCCTTGATCCGTATATCTATGTCCTTAAGGACGAGGAAGCGGTCCTGCACCTCTTCCGGGTGGCATCATCGCTCGACTCCATGGTGGTCGGCGAGCCTCAGATCCTAGGGCAGATCAAGAGCGCTTATACCATCGCCTTGGAGAACCACGCCACGGGCTTGATCCTGAACCGGCTGATGCACAAGGCCTTTGCCGTGGCCAAGCGGGTCAAGACAGAGACAGAGATCGCGAAGAACGCCGTCTCCATCAGTTATGCGGCCGTGGAACTCGCCAAAAAAATCTTTGAGGACATCACGGACAAGACCGTGATGCTGATCGGGGCCGGAGAAATGAGCGAGCTCGCGGCCCGGCACCTCATGAACAACGGCGCCGGAAAAATTCTGGTCACCAACCGGACCTACAGCAGGGCCGTGGAACTGGCACAGGAGTTCCGAGGAAGCGCCATCCGCTTTGAAGATTTCATCAACTCCCTGATCCATACCGATATCATTATCACCTCAACCGGCTCGCCCCATTATATCCTCCACCATCATCAGGTTAAGGACGTCCTTCACTTGAGGCGCAACAAACCGATCCTCATGATCGACATCGCCGTACCCAGGGACCTGGATCCTGAGATCAATAAGATCGACAACGTCTACCTCTATGACATTGACGACCTGCAGTCGGTGGTGCACACCAACATCGAGGGACGGGAAAAAGAAGCCGAAAAGGCCGACACCATCGTCTCCGAAGAGGTCTTGGCCTTCCTGAAATGGATGGCATCACTGGAGGTCACCCCTCTGATCGTGCTTCTCCGGGAACGGCTGGAACAGATCCGCCGGGAAGAACTGAAAAAGACCCTCCCCAAGTTAAACGGGATCTCGGAGCAGGACAAGAAGGCCATCGAATCCATGTCCGTCTCCATGATCAACAAGATCCTGCACGGGCCCACGCAGGCCTTGAAAATGTACAGCCACAGGCAAGAGAAGGAGACTTTCATACAGATCCTCAAGGAGATCTTTCGACTGGAAAAATCCGAAGAAGACTGAATGTTCATGAACGTCATCTTGCAGGTCGATAAAAAAATAACCCCAGCCTGAACTCGGTGAAGGGACCATAAGGACATATCATGCAGAAGAAAAATGAGATACGAATCGGGACGCGCGGAAGCCGGCTCGCACTCTGGCAGGCCAACTGGATCAAGGAATCCCTGGAGTCCAAGGACAAAGACCTGTCGGTCTCCCTGATCAAGATCAAGACCACCGGAGACAAAATTCTCGATGTGCCTCTGGCCCGGGTGGGAGGCAAGGGGCTCTTTGTCAAAGAGATTGAAGAGGCCCTCATGGACGGCAAGATCGATATCGCCGTACACAGCATCAAGGATGTGCCCACTGACCTTCCTGATCCGCTCCACCTCCCGGTCATCTGCAAACGGGAAGACCCCAGGGACGCCCTGATCTCCCGCGGACTTAAGTTTTCCGAAATGCCGCAGGGCGCTAAAATCGGAACCAGCAGTCTCCGACGGCAGGCCCAGCTCCTGCACCTGCGCTCGGACCTCAAAATGGTCACCCTGCGGGGCAACCTCGACACCCGGATCCGCAAACTCGACACCGAAGGCCTGGATGCCGTGATCCTCGCGGCCGCAGGGATCCGGAGGATGGGCTGGGGCGACAAGATCACCGAGTTGCTCTCCCCTGAGATCTCGCTTCCGGCCATCGGCCAGGGGGCCGTGGGCATTGAGTGCCGCAGGGAGGATCCATGGATCAACAGCCAAATCGCTTTTCTTCTGCACCGGGAGACCTTTGACGCCGTCACGTCGGAACGCGCCCTGCTGAAAAGGCTCGAAGGGGGCTGTCAGGTCCCCATCGCGGCATACGCCGAGATCGAAAACCATACCATGCGCCTGAGGGGTCTGGTGGGGAGCGTGGACGGGAAGACCCTGATCCGGGACGAGATCATGGGACCCAGGACCCGGGGAGAATCTCTCGGGGTCAAGCTGGCCGAACGGCTCCTCGAAGCCGGTGCGGACAAGATCCTGGAGGAAGTCTATAAACAACGATAACCATTTCTTCTAAAAATGGTTGAATAACGTCATTGTCCGGCTCGACCGGACAATCCACCCTTCGACAGGCTCAGGGTGACAATTGTCATGGTGAGCTTGTCGAACCATGGATTCCCCGATCAAGCATGCCCTCCAATCCCCCGATCGGAGGGTCGTGGAATGACAAACTGATTACGACTTCTGTCGCTGTGCATATTTATTACTCTATGTATATTTGGAGGATCTGCTTTGCTTCGTGAAAGGCCCAAAAATGGAAAGGTCTACCTGATCGGCGCCGGACCGGGACATCCCAAACTGATCACTCTCAGGGCCATTGAGTGCATTCAGGACTCCGATGTCCTTCTCTATGACCACCTGGCCAATCAGAAATTTCTTCAATACGCGAGAAAAGGCTGCGAGATCATTTACGCCGGGAAGACCGGCGTCCATCACACCCTGCACCAGGACGAGATCAATCAGATCCTGATTGAGAAGACCCGAGAGGGCCGCACCGTGGGCCGGCTCAAGGGCGGGGACCCGCTCCTCTTCGGCCGTGGAGGCGAAGAGGCCGAGGAACTTGTCAAGCAGGGGATTGAGTTCGAAATCGTGCCGGGGATCCCCGCGGCCACGGCCGCAGCGGCCTACGCAGGAATCCCCCTGACCCACCGGAACCTCTCCTCGACCGTGGCCTTCGTGACCGGACATGAGGGGTCTGAAAAATCCGGCCCCTCCGTGGACTGGGCAAAACTCAGCACCGGCGTCGGGACCCTGGTAATCTACATGGGAATCGGAAACCTCAAGGAAAACGTCCTGAAGATCATGGCCCACGGCCGGTCCCCTAAGACCCCGGTGGCCCTGATCCGGTGGGCCACCACCCCGGACCAGGAAACCCTGTGCGGAACCCTCTCCGACATCTACGAAAAGGCGCAGGCCGCGGACTTCAAGGCCCCGGCCATCATGATCGTGGGGGAGAGCGTGACCCTTCGGGACAAGCTCCAATGGGCGGAGCGGCTCCCCCTCTTCGGGAAACGGATCGTCCTCACCCGTGAGAGAGAGCAGGCCGGAGACTTCTCCGAACACCTGGAACGGTTCGGCGCCGAGATCTTTTATCTTCCCACCATCCGGATCGTCCCGCCGGAGAGCTTTGAGATCCTGGATCGTGCCATAGATGAGTTTTCCTCCTTCCACTGGGCGGTCTTCACCAGCGCCAACGCAGTCCGGGGATTCATGGACCGGCTCATTTCCCGGGGCCGGGACGCCCGTGACCTCAAGGGGATCCGGATCATCACCGTGGGAACGGCCACGGCACAGGCCCTTCTCGATAAAGGGATCCGGACGGACCTGATCCCTGAGGAATTCCGGGGCGAAGGGGTGATCCGGGCCCTCAAGGCAGAGGGCGATCTGCACGGCGCCAAGATCCTGATCCCGAGGGCGGAAAAGGCCCGGGAGATCCTTCCAGACACCCTGAGGGACGAGGGGGCCGAGGTGGTGGTCGCCCCGGTCTACCGCAATGTCCCGCCGGAGATCAACCCCAAGGACCTTCAGGAGATCCTGGTCAAGAGAAAGGCCCATCTGATCGTCTTCACCAGTCCTTCCAATGTAAATAATTTCATGACGTCCGTGGAAAAGGAGGGGCTGAGCGGGGCCCTTCAGGGAATCCGGATCGCCTGCATCGGCCCGGTGACAGGGAATGCTGCCAGGAAACAGGGATTGGAGGTGGCGCTCGAACCCGAATCGTCCACCTTAAGCTCGCTTTCCGATTCGATCTTGCGTTTGTTCGGGGAACCGTATAATATAGAGAAAAAAAAGGAGGATTAACCATCATGTTCTTTCCCAGCTACCGGCCGCGAAGGATGCGGAAGAACCCGCAATGGCGGAGGATGATCCGGGAGACCGCCCTCTCCGTGGATGATCTGATCTATCCCATGTTCGTGATCCACGGGAAGAATGTGCGTAAGGAGATCTCCTCCATGCCGGGGAATTTTCAGTTCTCCGTGGACCACCTGATCAAAGAGGCCAAGACCGTGCATGGACTCGGCATCCCCGCCGTCATCCTCTTCGGCATCCCCAAGACCAAGGACGAGATGGGTTCCGGGGCCTACGATGACCGTGGGATCATCCAGACGGCGGTGCGGGCGCTCAAGGACAAGGTCCCGGACCTCATGGTCATCACCGATGTCTGCCTTTGCGAATATACCAGCCACGGCCATTGCGGCATCGTGGAAAATGGAGAGGTCCTCAATGACACGACGCTTGAGCTTCTGGCCAGGGAGGCCGTGTCCCATGCCCGAGCCGGCGCCGACATGGTCGCGCCGTCGGACATGATGGACGGCCGGGTCGGGGCGATCCGGGACGCCCTGGATGAAGAAGGGTTTGAGGCGATCCCCATTATGTCCTATGCGGTCAAATATGCCTCGGCCTTTTACGGACCCTTCCGGGATGCGGCCGAATCCCCGCCCAAGTTCGGAGACCGGTCATCCTACCAGATGGACCCGGCCAATACGCGGGAGGCCATGCGCGAGGCCGAGCTGGATGCATCCGAAGGCGCGGACATCCTCATGGTCAAGCCCGCCCTCCCCTATCTCGACATCATCTACCGCGTGCGGGAGGAATTCGATCTCCCGGTCGCGGCCTACAACGTCAGCGGGGAATACGCCATGCTCAAGGCCGCGGCCAAACTCGGATGGCTCGATGAAAAGAAAGTCATGATGGAATCCCTCACGGCCATCAAACGGGCCGGAGCGGATATGATCCTCACCTACTGGGCCAAGGATGCGGCAAAACTCCTTTAGGGATGGAGGGCAAAGAGAGATGTTCATCCGGCGTTACCACGGCGAGATTATCTTTCACCTCTTGAGCCTGTTCTTTTTTGATCTGATCTATTTCATGGCCCTGATGCTCCTCCTGATCCGGGAGAACCCATGGGTTTCTCTGTTCTCTATTCTGGTCTTCGGGTACCTCCATCTGATCTGCTTCAGGAAAGCATGCAGGGACATCCGCTGGCCCTTCGTTATTCCGCACATGGTCTTTCCTCTCCTGCTCATGCTCATCGCATTCCTGACCTATGCCCCGTAAACAGGATTCATAATCGGGATTCGGGCCCTATATCCCCGTTGACAGAACCCCTTTGAAAATGTTACTTAATGTCTGGCGGCAAATGCAGAGAAGGAGAAGAATCCATGACGAATCGGTCGGAAAAATTGTTTCAGCAGGCAATAAAACTCATCCCAGGCGGGGTCAACAGTCCGGTCAGGGCGTTTAAATCCGTAGGCGGAACGCCGATCTTTATCGAACGGGCGGAGGGGAGCAGGATCTACGACGTGGACGGCAATGCGTACATCGACTATGTGGGATCCTGGGGCCCCATGATCGTGGGGCATGCCCATCCGAGGGTGATCGAGACATTGACCCGGGCACTCGCCAAAGGGACGAGCTTCGGCGCCCCCACGGAACTCGAGATCGAGCTGGCCCAAATGGTTATAGACGCCGTGCCGTCCATCGAGATGGTCCGCATGGTCAACTCCGGGACCGAGGCGACCATGAGCGCGATCCGCGTGGCAAGGGGATTCACCGGAAGGGACAAGATCATCAAGTTTGAAGGGTGCTACCACGGACACGCCGACGGCCTGCTGGTCAAGGCCGGATCCGGCGCCGCGACCTTCGGCGTCCCGACCAGCCCGGGTGTGCCCAAGGACTATGCGAGAAACACCCTCACCGCGCCGTTTAATGACCTCCATGCCGTGCAGGAGATCATTGAAAAACAAGGGGAAGAGATCGCCTGCATCATTCTCGAACCCCTGCCGGGCAACATGGGCGTGATCCCTCCCGGAAAAGGTTTTCTCGAAGGTCTGAAAAAGATCACCCAGGAACACGGGATCGTGCTGATCTTCGACGAGGTGATGAGCGGGTTCCGGGCGGCTTATGGAGGCGCCCAGGAACGCTACGGCGTGCGGCCCGACATGACAACCCTCGGCAAGATCATCGGTGGAGGCCTTCCGGTCGGGGCCTACGGCGGCCGGAGAGAGATCATGGAACAAGTCTCGCCCTCGGGGCCCATCTACCAGGCCGGGACCCTCTCCGGGAACCCGTTGGCCATGACCGCGGGGATCGAAACCCTGAAGATCCTCTCTGAACCCGGCGCCTATGAAAAACTGGAGCGCAGCACGGACATGCTCTGCGCCGGGATCCGGACGGCCTTCGGCAAAGCCGGCATTCCGGCCTACCAGACCCGTGTGGGCGCTATGTTCTGCACCTTCTTCACGGGTGATCCGGTCTCGGACTATGCAAGCGCGTCCCGGTCGGACACGAAACGTTTCGGGAAATTCTTTCACAACATGCTGAAGAATGGCGTGAACCTGGCGCCCTCCCAGTTTGAGGCGGCCTTCATGTCCCTGGCCCACACCGAAGAGGACATCGAAAAGACCATCGAGGCCTGCGGAAAAAGTTTAAAGGGCTTATAATGAGTATCTGGATCTGGATCGGTTTCTTCTCCCTGGTCGCGGCCGTTCTTGTCCTTGACCTCGGTGTTTTTAACCGCAAGGCCCATGCAATCTCCCCGCTCGAGTCCCTGGCCTGGACCGCCTTCTGGATATCCCTTGCCCTGGCATTCAACGCGGGTGTCTACTATATATACGAACACCACTGGCTCGGCATCGGGCTTGATACACCGGATGGACTCAGCGGCAGCCAGGCGGCCCTTCAGTTCTTTACCGGATACCTCATCGAGGAGTCGCTCAGCCTGGACAACATCTTCATCATGGCGCTCATCTTTTCCTATTTCAAGGTCCCTCAGAAATACCAGCATCGGGTGCTCTTCTGGGGCATATTCGGCGCCGTGGTCCTTCGCGGTCTTATGATCGCCGGAGGCCTGGCTCTGATCAACCGGTTTGAGTGGGTGGTCTATGTTTTCGGGGCGATCCTTCTGATGACCGCGGTCAAGATGCTCATCTCCAGCCAGGAGAACGTGGACCCTGATAAAAACCTTGCCGTGCGCCTTGCCCGGAAGATTTACCCGGTGACCACCCGGTATGACGGGTTGAAGTTCTTCACTAGGGTCCACGGAAAACGTGCGGTCACGCCGCTCTTTCTCGCCCTGCTCATGGTCGAGACCACGGACGTCCTTTTTGCAGTCGACTCCATACCGGCGGTCATCGCCGTCACACGGGATCCCTTTCTGGTGCTCACCTCAAACGTCTTTGCGATCCTGGGCCTGCGGTCGCTCTACTTTGTCATCGCCGGTATCATGGAAAAAATGAGATACATCAAAACAAGCCTGGTCTTCCTCCTGGCCTTTGTGGGGATGAAGATGATTCTCTCCAGGCACTTCCATATCCCGGCGCCTATATCGCTCGCGGTCATTGCCGGCATCCTATCGGTCGGCATCCTCGCATCGATCTTCGCCCCTGTCAAGACCGCGTCCACCAAGCCCTCCGCCATCTCCCTGAATATGGAGCGCCTGGCCGGGCTGACCTACAAAAATGCGAAGCGGATCCTGGTCCTGATCATCGGAACGAGCGTGCTTCTGGTCGGCGTGGCCATGATCGTGCTCCCCGGCCCTGCGGTGATCGTCATCCCAGCCGGCCTTGGCATCCTCGCAACCGAGTTCGTCTGGGCGAGGAGCCTGCTCAAAAAAGCCAAACACAAGGCAGAGAGTCTGGCCGACGCCGCTCAAAACATGATGCATGGGGGGGAAAAACGGCGTTGATCGGGTGTGCGACAAATTTATGGGTAAATATTTCTCTGAGAGCGTCATTCCCCGACTCGATCGGGGAATCCATGGTTCGACAAGCTCACCATGACAATTGTCACCCTGAGCCTGTCGAAGGGTGGATTGTCCGGTCGGGCCTGTCCTCCGACTGGATCGGGGGACCGGACAATGACAACCCTATATAATCCTGATGTGTACCAATCCCCCGATCCAGTCGGAGGACAGGCATTTTTGTCGCAGACCCGCGTTGACACGGTAAATTTGTTC
>MNYV01000054.1 GCA_001873285.1 Nitrospirae bacterium CG2_30_53_67 | reverse complement strand
TCTCTCCGCCGCAGTTCGGGCAAGATAGCGGATCCACCTCGTAGATCTTTTTGATACAGTCCCGCCATGTCTTTGAGGGGATCTTCCTTACCTCATGCTCCGTTACATCAATGATCTCGAAGGCCTGGTCGGATTCTGGAGTCTCATCCCCCGGTCTCTGAATACCCTGTTTCAATCGCATACCTCTGGATCGGTTGGAATACCATCCGTAATACCGGACCATCTGGAATGATTTCTGCGGAATGTGTTGCGTAATGGCGGCAATAAACGCCGTGGCCTCATAGACCTCGAAGTTCTTTTTGTTCTTTCCATGCGTCATTTTGGACTGGTAGATGACATGACCTGTCTCTTCCGCATAGCTCATCTTCTCTACCGAAAAGGTGTTTCGAAGAATATACCGGGAGAGCCGCTCCCGTCCCTCCGCATCCTACCTTCTGATCCGCACGCCATTGTGAACATTGAAACCTAAATGACGCCAGATCAAGAGCTTGCGGATCGTCTCATCTCCGATCTTTCCCTCTGCCTTCAGCATGCCCAAGACCTTAGCACGGAAAATCTCCTCCAGAAATTTGAGATCAACTTTGGGCATCACATAAAAAGTGCCGGCCCGCTTAAAAAGCTCGTCCGAGACCAATGCATGAAGGTGGGGATGGAAGCGGTCCGGATATTCTCCAAAGGTTTGGATGGTCATGATGCACCCAGGGATGCCATGGGGAAGCTTGAGAGTGGTGCGTAGAAAAATGAGCAGGCTCTCGTAGGCGGATCGGCAGAGTTTGCTGAGAAGTCGCCGATCATACTTGAAGTAGACACGGAGCAGTATCGGAACGGTGAAGACATATTGGCGGTGAGGCACCGGATAAAGAATGGACTGGCCAAGACGGCCCCCGAACTCAATCACCTTTTTTGCGTGACAGGAGGGGCAGAAATGGTTGCTCATGAGGACGTAACCGTGAATCTTGACGGTATAGATCCCTTTTGTCTGCGCAAGGATTTCAAGAAACTTTATTCTGTCCGTATCATCATGGTATATCTTTCGCCTCTCATTCCCTCTGCAGGTCACATGATAGACCGCTCCGGGATACTGTATTCTTAATGGTCGGGTCATCGTGATGAATCTTATAATGCAAATAAGATCCGTTTGTCAAGTATAAAGATTTGACCCCCTATATATACCCCCCCTATATATACCCTATATATATTTTCCCAACCATCCAAATCATAGCTCTTGATCTCTCTAAACGCTTGCTTTACACTTACAATCGCAACACCGGACATGGGGTACCTCCTATCGAGTTAGGTTGATAAATGAAAAACCTTTCCAACCTCGTTAATGTACCCCATTCCTTTCCCTGACACAAAGAATGATACATTACCTGAATCAACAATCCCTTGACAGCGATTCACTGACATCTTATTCTGAACCGGTCTCTTTTCGGATCACCATTTTAAGGCTGAGATTTTAGGAGTACCCATGATCCTCACCGCAGACTGCATCCTTCCTGTCTCCTCCCATCCCCTGTACCATGGCGCAGTGGCCATTCAGGGTTCGAAGATCCTGACTGTGGGTGACGAACCATCCATCTGCCGCAGGTATCCGGATCTTCCGAGGCGGGACTTCAAGGGGTGTGTGCTGATGCCGGGACTGGTCAATGCCCATACGCACCTGGAGCTGACCCTGCTCCGGAACCGCCTCTCCCATCAGGGGGACTTTATCTCCTGGATTCTTGATCTGATCCGAGAAAAAAGAAAGATGACCCCGGATGAAATTGAGGAATCCATACGGGCCGGAGCGGAGCAAGGCCTGTCATCCGGGACGACCTGTTTCGGCGAGATCACCAATACACCCATCAGCCCTGAGATCCTGAGAGAGAAAGGTCTCCGAGGCGTGGTCTTCTTTGAAGTCCTCGGCAGGGACGAAAAAGATCCTGAACATTGGAAAAATGAACTGACCGGGAAGATCCGGAGCCTCCATGAGAGTCAAGGCGGACTCATCACCATGGGCCTCTCCCCGCACACACCTTATACCCTCTCCGAGGAGCGGCTGTACGTACTGTCCGGGCTTTTGAAAAAAGAATCTTTGCCGTATACCATGCATGTGGCCGAGTCCCGTGAAGAGCAGGAATACTTCCTTGAACATAGCGGGGGGATCAAGTCCCGCCTGTTCCCTGCCGTGGAATGGCAGGATCAGCCCGATCCCAAGGAGGTCGTCTCTCCGCTACTGTACCTGGACAGGCTCGGGCTGGTCACGGACCGGCTCCTGATCGCGCACGGCGTGCACCTTTCCCCCGGAGACATGGACCGGATCCGGAAGGCAGGGGCCAAGGTGGTGGTCTGCGCCCGGAGCAACCAGATGCTCGGTGTGGGCCGGCCTCCGGTTCCGGCCCTGATTCAAAAAAAGATCCCTGTAGGGCTCGGTACGGACAGCCTGGCCAGCAACACCACGCTTTCTCTCTGGGATGAGATGCGGCATGTTTACTCATCATTCAAGGACTCATCATCCATGACAGCGGATTCTCTCCTGAGGATGGCCACGCTGGGCGGGGCCGAGGGGCTGGGACTTGCATCGGAGATCGGATCCATCAAAACAGGAAAGGAGGCCGATCTGATCGCGGTGGAATGGAAGCGGTCAAGCGTAAATGATCCGGCCTCGGATCTGATCAGCAGAACGGATAACCGTCATATCCGCATGGTGATGGTGGGAGGGAGGATACTGATCAGTAGGGGAATATAGGGTTCAAGGGGCCAAGGGGTCAAGGGGTCAAGGGGTCAACTTTGTGGGATCCTTGTAGAAGATCGGATTGGCGACGATCCGGTACTTGTCCGCCCGGACTACGGCACGGACATATCCTTTGGCCCTGCTCGGTGTAATATCCTGTATCACATTGAGAGGGGTCTTCCCTTCGAGGGTGTAGAGGGTCTTTCCGGAATCGATGATCTCGATCCGGACGGGGACCTGAGCCGCATCACTGAAGTTTACGCTAAGATGAAGATTCAGTGATTCTCCGCGGGTTTCCACGGTCCCTCCGGAAATCTCGCTTTCCCCGTCTTGAGAGGCCAGTGAAAATGAATTCAGGCGGATTTTGGAATCCCCCCCCTGATACACGGCATACATCCTTCCATTGCGCATGGCGTTCAGGACTTGTTCACAGGTCTTTTCCTGAACCCAGAACACGGTCTCTCCCCTGTCCAGATAGGACCACGAGTTCTGCCCCTGCTTGTGGAAGTCCAGGCCGCAGAGCCCCCAGACCGGTTTTTTTCTTCCCCCATCACAGTATCGGATCAACGCCTGGTCCCATTCCTTGCCCGGCTCCGTTGCATGGATCGTATCCCCGTAGAGGGATTCGAATCCGGTATAACCATGGGTTGTGATGAGATCCGACGCATACTTTTCTGTTTGCATAAAAACTCTGGGGATTTTGAATCTTAGGATTTTTTTGTCGGGCCCGGTTTCGGTGACCCCGTAGTTCGCTTCCGGATGGGCCCAGAAGGTCATGCCGCCGTGCGCATCCGCATAATCAATGACCTCCTGGAATGGGGCTGCCCCCTGATTCCCATGGTAAGGATCGAAGAGTGAACTCTTGAACGGGTGGGCATTCAACGCTCCCAGGACGCCGAGAAGGAGTAAAATCCGCCCGGCAGTTTTGTAGATTCCCTTCCAGGTGATCAGGACCAGGCTCAAGAGAATGATCCCGAAGAATAGAAGGAACCGGGGAAGGAGTTTCATGACATACCGGGTCGAGAACCCGCTTTCGAGAATGGGGAGATGTTCAATGTCATCAGGGTTGGTCAGCCCGATCACATGGATATGTTTTCTCAACCCGTGGACCGTCAGGTTCCCCTTGAAGATGGATCCGGTCCAGTAATAAAACGGGGCGGATTCGATCCCCGGTATTAAAATCATGTCCGGGTTCTCGGCATTGAGCTTGTTGACCGCATCAAGATATTGACGCGCCCCCCGCTTCAGGACAGAGTTCCGTGAAAAGCCCAAGGATAGCAGATGACGGAAGGGGGGGATCCCATAGGACAAGGCGATGCGATCATGGTCGGTCAGAACGATCACGTCCAGCCCGCGTTTCCTGGCCATGTCGACCAGATCGGAAAGGGTATGGTCCCCGCTGCTGAAATCCGAGGAATGGACATGCACGGCGCCGGTCAGGGGTAGAAAGCCCTCGGCATGGGCTGATCGGCATGGAGTCATGATCCAAAGCGCCGCGCACAAAAGGAAAATAACCCGGATCATGCATCCCTTCATGAGACCTCCATGGCATCGCGTAGGAGATCCTGAACAAGCCCCTGGTTCCCCGGATAATCAACTGCACGGATCTTCAGCTCGACCTTTTGCTCCGACAGGGGGCCGAAGAGATCGGCCCTCATGTTTTCAAAGATCGTCTTCAACCGTTCGACCAGGTAATCCTTGCCCTCTCCTTGCTCCGGGGTCAGGATCACGAAGGATTCGTTTCCAAGAAAGGAAACCAGATCGCTGGACCGGATATTCTCCTGAAAGAACCGCCCCACAGACCGGAAGCGTTTACGCCTTTCCTCGATCTTCTTGAATGGATCCAAGAAAGAAATGAGCCCTTTGATCTCAAAGATCAGGAGCGAGAACTTCCGCTTGTCATAACGATCACAGCTGTTGATCTCCTCGATGACCCTGCGGGTAAAATACCGGTAGCTGCTGAGGCCGGTCTCTTCGTCAAGCATGGATTCTTTTTCCGATTCACGCAGGCGGATGGCCATCTTCTCTTCAATAAATGCGAGGGTCTTGATCCCGAGCATGATCCCCATGGCGATCAGGAGAAGGATGATCAGCGTGTAATCCACAGGGATCAGGGTCAGGACAAACGCCGTAATCCCGAGATGGATGCAGAAAAAATAGATCAGGAGCACCACGTTCTTCTCACTGATGCCGAGCCTGACCAGCCGGTGGTGCAGATGTTCGTGATCGGCCGAGAAGAGATCCCGCCTGACCCTGCTCCGCCGGATCAAGGCCATCAGGGTGTCGAGCACCGGCACCGCCAGTGCGGAAAGGGGAATCAGGAGCGCCATGACCGTCGCGCTCTTTTGTATGCCGTGGATACCGATGACCGACAGAACAAAGCCGAGGAACATGCTCCCCGCGTCGCCGAGAAAAATCCGGGCAGGGAAAAAATTGTGGTGAAGAAACCCCAGACAACTCCCGGCCAGGATGGCCGTGATGACCATGTCCATGGGATCGTTCCGATTGATGGCCACGGCAAAAAGCGTCACGGAGACAATGAAGGCAATGCCTGAGGCCAGGCCGTCCAGACCATCAATGAGATTCATGGCATTGACCATGCTCACGACCCAGATCACCGTGAGAATCCCGCCCATGATTGCGCCAAAATGGATCTCTCCGCCGAATGGATTGGTCAAGACCTCGATCCGGAAGCCCAGGACGGCAAGGATGACCCCTGCAGCGGCCTGCCCCATGAGTTTCACGCTGGGACGGACTGAACGGATATCGTCGATCAGGCCGGTGATCAGGATCAGGCCTCCGCCGAAAACAAAACCGAACATGACCCTGCGCCCCTCAATGGAGATACTGGGAATGTAATAATAATAGACCGCCATGAAGACCGTCAGAAAAGAAACGAAGACGGCGATCCCCCCGAAGTAAGGAATATTTCTGGAGTGGATCTTCCTCCCGCCGGGCCGGTCCACACATCCCAGCCTGAGGGCCAGGCGTCCTGCAAGGGGTGTCAGAATCCAGCAGAGCAGGAGGGAGGAAATAAAGAGGACCGAATAAAATGCCGGTGAATCCATGATGTCACCCGACCTTCCCTTTGCTTTTAAGTCCCCCTTTGCAAAAGGGGAATGGAGGGGGATTTCTGGTCGTGCATGTGAAAAAATCCCCCCTAACCCCCTTTTTCCAAAGGGGGGAAAACATCCAGAGGTCTAAACTAACAAATTTTAAGATAGACATCATACAACGCCGTGATTTCTCTGACCATGGTCCCGGCGTCGTATTTCTCGTTGATTCTTTTCCTCGCGGCCTCGCCCATCTTTATGATTAATTTCGGCTCCCGCATCAACCTGAGCACGGCATCGGACAGGGCGGCCGGATCTCCCGGCGGAACAAGCAATCCGGTGACGCCCTCCACAACCACATCGGGAATCCCTCCCACATTGGACGCGACAACCGGCTTGCCGCAGGCGCCGGCCTCGAGGAGGACGCGGCCCATCCCTTCAAAAAACGAGGGGAGGATACAAAGTTCGCATAAAGAGGTGATCTCTGCAATCTTCGTCCGGAATCCCGCGAAGACCACAGAACTCTCAATCCTTAGATTCCTGCTCAGTTCCTCAAGTTTCGGCCTGAGGGGGCCTTCTCCTACCAGAAGAAGCTTGGCATCCGGTATCTCTTTCACCACATGGGCCATGGCGGAAAGCGCGACGTCATGCCCCTTCCCTTCCCAGAGTTTCGAGACAAACCCGATGACGCGGCTCTTTTTGTCAAGTCCGAGTTCCTCCCTGAGACTCCCTTGTTCCTTTTTCCCGTATCCATGAAACGCATTCAGGTCAATCCCGCTGTAGATTTTCGAATACGATGCCCCTCTCAGGATCCCTTCCTTCCCGGCCCAGTCAATCATGGGCTGGGAAATAAAGATCGTATGATCCGCCCAGGGAGCAGCCAGTCTCTCCAGAAGCCTGAAGATCGTGCGGCGCAGAAAGAACTCTGACTGGTGAAAGGCAAACCCATGCACCGTGTGGATGATAACCGGCGTCCCTGCGAGCCTTCCCGCCAATCTTCCGAGGAAGCCTGCCTTGGAGTTGTGGGTATGGACGATGTCGATCTTCTCCCGTCTGAGGATCCTGATGATCTCAAAGAGCGCAAGGACGTCCTTCAGCGGGTGAATCGGCTGGACCAGGTTTCGTACTTCATGGACCTTCATCCCGGCCTCCCGCACGATCTCGTTCAACTTTCCTCCTGGGGCGCAAGCCAGGGCCGATTCAAAACGATCAACGGGAATCCCCTTCATGGTCAGGTAGGTATTGATCCCGGAGCCGCTCACCACGGGGAGGGTATGGACATGAAGGACCCTGATTCTCTTCACAGGCATGTCTCCTGTCTCAAGGCGAGACGCTCAACGATTTTTTGAAAGACCTCTTCAGGCCGGATCTTTCTCATGCATTCCCGCTCTGTGCATGTAAAATCCGTGCACGGGCTGCATGACACAGGGTGATGAATGACCACATGGAACCCTTCAGGCCCATACGGTCCATACCGGCCGGGTTTCCCAGGCCCGAAGAGAGCGATCACGGGTATTCTTAGGGCCGCGGCAAGATGCATGGGGCCCGTGTCATTGGTCACCATGAGATCAGAGGTCTCGATCAATGCCGCAAGTTCCGGAATGCGGAGTCTCCCCACCAAATCCGCCGCCCTTGCTTTCATCTTCGTGATGACGCCATCAGCCACAAAACGGTCCTCCTCCCCCCCGACAAGGATGAGCCTTGCGGAAATCCTTTCGGAAAGCAGATCACCGAGCACGGCAAAATCCTCCTCAGGCCAACGCTTGTACACGGCATCCCCCCCTATATTCAGGATGATGCAGGGGCCTTCCCCTGATGAAATCCCTTGCCGGTCCAGAACCTTTTGCAGAGATGCACGATCCCGATCATCCACAAAAAACTCGGGACCATCGCCCGGATCAAAAGCTCCCAGCAGGTTGACCACATCCAGGTTCAGTTCCACCTCGTGCCTTTGTTCATAAGACGGATCATCCCACGAATCGAAGATCGAAAGATCGTAGAATCCTCCCCTGCCGTCCGTGTTTCTTCCGGCCGTCAATCCTGCCTTGATGGCCTTGCAAAGGATCTTCATCCTGAAGGCCCCTCTGTCCGAGAAGAGGTGATAAAGGTTGATCAGCAGGTCATACCGTTTTTTCCTCAACCGGTAGAGCAGGCTGAGAATATCCCAAAGATCCTTGACCTTGATCCGGTTGGCCATGCCCTGGGTTCGGATCACATAGATATCGTCCAGATAAGGGCAATGCTTTAAGAGATCCTTGCACTTCGGGGTCGCCAGAAGATCAATGGCCGCATCAGGGAACCTTGCGCGGAGCGCCCTGAGCGCCGGAACGGCAAGAATCAGATCACCGATCCCCGCCGCCTTGACCACCAGGATCCTCTTGGGAAGAAATCCGCCGCCTCTCATCATCACCTTACCTTGTCTGACTTGGTGGCCCTGTTCGTAAATAGGATGAAGCATCGAGAGGATCGTAGGGTGGTCTCATCAAGGCGCGCGACTGAGGCGTAACCTCTGTGGTACGTCGCAGGGAGCGCAACTTTGATCCGAACGCCCTACGGTACTCGAATGCCATCGTATTTACGAATAGGGCCACACATAACAGACTCCTTTTCCGGACATGCCTCCCGGTCCATAAAGAGCCTGCACCATATCTCAAAAGTCAGCAGCGCCCAGATCTGGTGGGTGAGGACCTGCCTCCCCTGGAAATGGTCTTCGATCATCCGTTCAACAAAACCGGCGTTAAAGACCCCTCTTCCCATGGCTTGCTGCGACAAAAGGGTCTCGCGTACGAACCCCTGCAGGTCCCGTTTGAACCACGCGCCGATCGGCACCATGAAGCCCTGTTTCTTCTTCATCAGAATCTCTCGAGGAAGCACATCTTTCATCATGGACTTGAGCATTCCCTTTAAATGCCACCCGTTCATCTTGATCTTTGCCGGGACATTGATCATGAATTCGATCAGATGATGGTCGCAGAAAGGAACCCGAAGTTCCAGGGAATGGGCCATACTCATGGCGTCGCCCATGAACAGGAGGTCATCAGGAAGGTAGGTGTTCAGATCAAGATAGGATACCCTCTGCACCTCATCGAGTTTTGTCTCCTGACCCATGAACGTCCTGTGGATATCGGTCTCATCACAGCTCACGAGCAGATCCTTGAAGTCATCCGAATACAGGGCCCCTTTCATCTCCGGGCTGAAAAAGGAGATCCAGCTTAGATACCGTGACACCGGATCCATGAGCCCTCCTCTGACAAACCGTTTGATCCATCCGGCGACATTCCTGCTCCGTGTACTCTCGGGGAGCCGTCCGGCCAGGGGAGAGAAGAGATACCTTCTGACGGAATAGGGAACCGAATCGTAGATCCTTGAGAGCCGGACGCCCAGGTATCTCGGATACCCGGTGAAGACCTCGTCCCCTCCGATCCCGCTCAAGGCAACGGTCACGTATCTTTTCGTCTCCCGTGAGATCAGATAGGTCGGGATGGCGGATGAGTCCGCGAAAGGCTCGCCCATCGCGCGGATGATTTCAGGGATCAGAGACACCACGTCCGGCTGGAGGATGAATTCGTGATGATCGGCGCCGAAGAAATCGGCCGTCATGCGCGCTGAATCGAGTTCGTTATAGGAGGCATCCTCCTCGCCGTAACCGATGGAGAAGGTCTTGACCGGCCCGCCGGAATATTCGGACATCAGGGCCACAAGGCTTCCGGAGTCCATCCCTCCGCTCAGGAATGCCCCCAGCGGGACATCGCTCACCAGGTGCATCCGGACGGATTCACGAAGCAGGGATTCCGCCTCTTCCCTGTATTCAGCCTCGCGGCGGCCTGTTAAACGGGAATGACCCTCCTGCAGATGAAGATTCCAATACCGCCTGATCCTGATCTTCCCCCTGCAATACGTCAGGGTATGGCCCGGAGGAAGCTTTCGGATGGAACGGAACATGGACTTGGGCGCAGGCACATAGAGGTAGGTCAGAAAATCATTCAAAGCCCCAGGATCCAACCCGTCCGTGGATATCCCGGCGCTTAGAAGGGCCCTGACTTCAGAGGCGAAAACAAGGCATTTCCCGTCAAAGGTATAAAATAGAGGCTTGATCCCCAGCCGGTCCCTGGCAAGAAAGAGGGTCTCTTTTTCTCTGTCCCAGACGGCAAAGGCAAACATCCCCCGAAGATGGTTGAGACATTCCTCGCCGTATTCTTCATAGAGATGGACGATGACCTCGGTATCCGATGAGGTCGTAAACTTGTGGCCGCGCCGCGCCAGCCCGGAGCGTATTTCATGAAAATTATAGATTTCTCCATTGAATACGATCCAGACGGATGCATCCTCGTTAGAGATCGGCTGACGGCCCCCCTGACAATCAATGACGGCAAGACGCCTCATGCCGAGGGTGACCTCCTTTTCTGAAAAGATCCCCTGATCATCCGGGCCTCGGTGAAAAAGGGCATCACACATCCTCTCCACGCACGCCGGGTCACTTTTCCCCGCAATCCCTGCAATTCCGCACACAAGGTCTCCAAAAGAGTGAAATGATGGAAGTTGAATGAACTAAAAGCGTTTTTATTTTATTTTAATACACTTAGCCCATTTAGACAATATTTTATTCACCAAAAATATGACAAAAAAGAATCTGGAAGGGTCTGCAAGAGTATCTTCAGATTGGATCGGACAGCAGAATTTTCAGGTCCAGAACAATCAACAGCCGGCCGTTCAATCGGATCACCCCATGGATGAATTCCGCAGGAGATTGGGATTCAAAAAACGATGGAACGGGATCAATAGATGATGCCTCAATTCTCAAGACCTGAGACATGGAATCCACGGCCAGCCCCGATACCTTGCCGTCATCGTTCACGACGATAACCCGTGAATCTTCCGGTGAGGGAGCGGAAGAAGAGATTCCGAGTCTTTTCCTTAAATCCACAATCGGGATGATTTTTCCACGGAGGTTCATCACTCCCATAAGAAAAAACGGCGTCTTGGGGACGCGGGTAACTTCGGGAATACGGAGTATCTCCTGGGCAGACCGGATATCCAATGCGTACTCTTCCCTGTGCACAAAAAAAGTAACGAGCTGGATCCATGAGACCTCTTCCGCCTTTTCTTTTAAAAGATCACCGGTCATGATGCCTTCCAACACGGTCCGGGAATCAGCGGCCTTCAACCGCCTTCACTCATTTCTTAACCTGAAAGACCGACAACCTATGAAGAAGTTCCGATGCAAGCGCGCTCAATTCCCCGCAGGCATTCAAAGACGTCTCGCTTCCTTTCATGGTCTCCCTGCTGACCTGTGATATGTCTTGGGCGTTCCTGGCAATCTCGTCCGAGGTTTGGCTCTCCTCCTCGGTGGATCTGGCGATCTGCATGATCATGTCCTTCACCTGTGTCACGCTCTCGACAATCTTCTGCAGGGCATCGCCAGACTCCCGGGCCTTCAGGGTCCCTTGCTCCACGTCTTCAATCCCCTCACACATGGCGGCAACCGTATCTCCGGTTTCGTCCTGGATCTCCTGGATCATCCTGTCGATCTCCTGGGTGGCCTTGGAGGTTCTCTCTGAAAGTTTCCGCACTTCATCGGCCACAACGGCGAATCCTCTACCCTGCTCCCCGGCATGGGCCGCCTCAATCGCCGCGTTGAAGGCCAGAATACGGGTCTCTGCAACGATGTCATGAATCACCTTGGTAATCTTGCCGATCTCCTGCGTCCTCCTGGAAAGGGACCCTCCCATATCGCCGACCTCATGCAGGATCTTGGAAACCTGGTCCATGGATTGGATGGTTTCACCGGTCTTTCGGTTTCCCTGCTCCGCCATCTCAACCATTTTTTCCGCTGCATGAAAGGATTCCGAGGCATTATGCGCCACGTTTTGTATGGTCTTGTTCATCTCTTCAATGGCCGTTGCAATAAAGTCCTCCTTCCGGTTCTGATCCTTCATGCCGGCCGCAATCTGCTCGGAGGTGACGTGCAGTTCCTCAGCAGAACCGGCCACCTGCGTTCCAAGGGCGGCGACATCCTGGAGGATACGGCCCAGACCCGTCTTGATCCGAAGGAGGTTTTCATAAAGACCGCCGAATTCGTCGCGGGTCTCCACAGGATCCGCTTGAGAGACAAAGTCACCGGATGCGATGTATCCTGTCAGGTCGGAGAGCCTGCCGAGCGAATCCGAAACCTTCCTTGATAAAACAAACATCAGACACCCATTAAGACATAAGATCCCGAAGATCACGGGAAAGAGGGTCTCTTCAACTCCGCTGATCCTTGCCTTCATCTCTTCCATATCCGGTATCGCTTCTCCTTTCCGGTCCGGCCCGGATTCAGGCGCCTCCACGCCGTATGGGATCGTTTGGATATGGGCGGACTTCAGTTCCTCCAGGAGCCGGTAGGTGAGCCCGCTCAGGAAAAGAAGACCCAGCGAAACAAGAATTGCAAAAATGGTCATTTGATGTTTGATCTTCATGATGCCGCCGCTCTCCTCTTTTGTATATCCCTTTCCCATTCCGTCTCAATGCAGCCGACAATCCTTTCGGAAAGACGGCTCAACGGCACGATATGATCCACAATGCCTATCTCCACTACGGATCTGGGCATGCCGTAAACCACACAGCTCTCCTGGTCCTGGGCCATGGTCTTCCCGAGGTTCTCTTTGATGGCTTTCATTCCTTCCATGCCGTCATGCCCCATGCCGGTCATCAGGATTCCCACCGCCCGATCTTTGTAGACCTCGGCCACGGAACGCATCATGACATCAACGGACGGACAAAATCCGGATTGATCGAGTCCCATGAAGAGCCTGATCACCCCCCTTCCCTGCTTGTTTCGGATGACCGAAAGATTCTCTCCTGCAGGGGCGATCAGGACGCGGCCGGGAACGATTTCCTCTCCGTCTTCGGCTTCCTTCACGGTGATTTTGCTTATTCGGCTCAGCCGGTCGGCAAGGGCCTTTGTATATCCTTTGGGCATATGCTGTACGATCAGCACGGCGGCAGGCAGATCTTCAGGAAGATAAGGAATCACATCATTGAGGGCGCAAGGCCCCCCTGTGGAGGCCCCGATGGCCACAACCTGGAAGGCCTTCTCAAAGCCGGCATCCACCCATTTCTTTTTGACGTCCGGCTCAAAGATCCGCTTTTTGCTCTTACGAGCCGGATGGGATACGGCGCAGGCCCTGACCTTCTGAATCAGGGTATCCCTCATCCCGATGATCCCTGTATTCATATACTGGACACGCTTCGGAATGAAATCCACAGCCCCCATGTCCAATGCCTGAAGGGTTTGTACGGCCCCTTCCTGAGTCACTGAACTCAGCATCAGCACGGGAAGAGGCCTTTCTTCCATAATAATCCTGAGCGCCTCAAGACCGTCCATGACCGGCATCTCGATATCCAGGGTCACCACATCCGGATTCAGCGCATGGACCTTCTCAAGCGCTTCCATCCCGTCCCTTGCCAGACCGACGACTTGAATCTCCGGATCGGTCTCGAGCAGTCTTTTGACGGTCACCCTCATAAAAAATGAGTCATCAACAACCAATACACGTATAAACTTTTTCAGATCCGTCATACTCATATTTTAATCGCGCCATACGAAAAGCAAGAACAGGTCATACCATGACATGTTGACCGATCAGCCCGCCGGCATCGAGAATCATGACCACCTTCCCTCCGCCGTTGACCGTTGCGCCTGAAAATACACGGTTCGTTCCAAGGTCATGGCAAAGGGGTTTAATCACGATCTCCTCCTGCCCTTGGATCTCCGATACCATCAGCGCGGCCTTCTTCTCCGCCGCTTTGATCAGGACGATATACATCCTGGCGCCGACTTCCATTCCGGAAAGTGGAATATCAAACTCTTGGGAAAGTTGAATCAGAGGAACGAGCTCACCGCCGATCCTGACGGCTTCCGTCTCCCGGATGGTATTCATTTCTTGGGCGGAAAGACACAGGGTCCTGATCACGGAACTCAGGGGAACTGCAAATGTCTCCTTTCCCACACCGATCATCAAGGCCCTGATGATGGCCACGGAAACCGGAACACGGATCAGGAATCGGGTCCCTTTTCCGGCATGGCTCTCCAGGGTGATGGAGCCGTTGAGCCTCCCGATGTTTGTTTTGACCACATCCATGCCGACCCCGCGGCCGGAGGTTTCCGTAACCTCTTCCGCCGTGCTGAATCCCGGCATGAAAATCAAGTTCAGGCATTCCTTTTCCTGGAGTCTTTCCGCCGAGGCCGGATCCAGCCATTTTTTCTCCACCGCTTTTAGGCGCAGTTTTTCCGGATCCATTCCCATCCCGTCATCTTCGACTTCAATCACAATCTGATCACCCGCATAAACCGCTGCAACACCTATTTTCCCTGTCTCAGGTTTTCCATGAAGCCTCCGAATGTCCGGGGCCTCAATGCCATGATCCACGGCATTTCGGATCAGATGCATCAGGGGATCCGTGATCTCTTCAATGATGGATTTGTCCACCTCCGTATCCCCTCCGGAGACCAGGACATCTATCCATTTCATGTTCCCTTTTGAAAGATCTCGCACTATTCTTGGTATTTTACTGAAAACCTTTTGCATCGGCTGCATGCGGGTCTTGAGCACGGCCGTCTGCAGATCCTCGGTCAGGGATCCAAAATGAAGGACGGCATCCATTAGAGACTGGATCTTCTCATCATCGCCATAGGCTGCCTCCAGTTCCCGGTTGATCTTGAACAGCCGGTTCCGTGCAAGAATCATTTCCCCAACCAAATTCATCAGGGTGTCGAGCCGTTCCACGTCGACGCGTACGGTCTGATCTTGGCCGGAATCAAGGCGCGTTTTTCCCTGAAGACCGGTTTTCAGAAGATCCGGTTCTTCCCGCTTTTTTTGATCGGGAAGCCTGCCGCCGGGTCCAACGGCCTCCTTCCCTGTTTTGATTTCGAGAAGCCCCGCCTTGATGCGATCCACCGCCTGTAAAATCACATCCATGACTTCCGGAGTCAACATCACGGCCCCTCGTCTCAACTGATTGAGGAGGCTCTCCGACCGGTGGGCCGCTTCGGCGATCCCGGACAATCCGAGAAACCCGGAAGATCCTTTAAGAGAATGCATGATACGGAAAACGCCGTTCAACAATTCCTGGTTTTCCGGATCTTTCTCCAGGTCGATAAGATCGGATTCCAGCTTGGAGAGGTTCTCCCTGGTCTCCTTGATGAAATCATCGATCATCTCCTGCATCTCATCCCGGAACTTCTCATCAAACATAGGCCTGACCTATTGATGGACCTTTCTCATCCGTGGTTCATGATTTTCTCCATGCAGACCTTGTACCGAAGAAGCCTGTTCAGCTTGATCCATTTGATTTTCAAGCCGGGACCCCGCTCATCCCGATCAACGGCAGGACTTTCGCCAAAAGGTTCTCTCTGGATATGGGCTTGATCATATACTCAGTAGCCCCGGCCTGGAATCCTAAAGTCCGGCTTTCTTCATCCGCCTCCGTGGTCAGCATCATCACCGGCAGATTGGAGGTTTCAGCAAGATTCCGTATTTGACGGATCAATTTAAAGCCGTCCATCCTCGGCATGTTCAGATCGGTGATGACGAGGCAGACGTTCCGGACGGCTAATATTTCCAGCGCCTCTATGCCGTCCTGTGCGGTGATGACCTCCAATCCCTGGGTTCTCAGGGCAAAGGAGATAAACTTCCTGATGATACTGTCGTCATCCACGATTAAGATCCGTTTTCCCGTCATCTTACCTTTCCAGGAGAGGAGATGCCGATCACTCGGGGTATGAAACGCCGTCTATGGAAGGACCTGGGCTGAAGGCCAGTCGTATCAGATCGTCAAGGCGTCAGAGACTGCGCCCGGCAGTTACCCTTCAAGATACCTCCTCAATTTACCCCTCATACGGAGCATGGCCTTCGTGTGAATCTGGGAGACCCTCGACTCCGTAATATTTAGAACCTTACCGATCTCCTTCATGGTCAGCTCATCATAATAATAGAGAGAGACCACTTTTTTTTCGTGATCCGGGAGCTCACCTATGGCCTTGGCCATCAGCATCTGCAATTCCTTCTTTTTCAGGACGTTGAAGGGATTTTCCTCAGCGTCTGCAACCAGGGATTCCCGGATCTTTCTGGAAATTCCTGAATCCTCATCTTCGGGTTCTATACTGACCAAAGACAGCCCTCTTGTACGATTCAAGAGGTCATAAAAATCATCCATGGTGATGTTCAATGCCCCGGCAACCTCTTCGTCGGAAGCCGGCCTTCCGACCCGCTGTTCGATTTCCGCATAGGTCTTCTCCAGCACAGCGGATTTCTGACGGACCGAGCGCGGGATCCAGTCCCGTGAGCGCAAATCATCCAGCATCGCGCCTCTGACCCTGAACTCCGCGTAAGTCTTAAACTGGATGTTTCTGGAAGGATCAAACTTCTCGACGGCGTCCATCAGTCCGATGACTCCTGAATTGATCAGATCCTCCAGATCCACATGGGAAGGAAGACGCATGGCGAGCCGGTGAGCGATGAACTTGATCTGCGGCGCATACTCCAGAATGATCTCATTTCTCCTCAAGGCATCCAGCTCCGCCGAATTTTTTTTGTATCTTCCCTGAGCCTTGTTCATTTCATCCCTCCTGCATAGGACTTACGGCATCTCTGATCATGGCCGCTGAGCACTGAGTCAGGCAACCTGAAAAAGTCTCTTCCAAAAAAACTGGATGCTGCCTTTGGGAGAGACCATGTCGGATGGCGCCGCCGCCATGCCCCGTGCGATTCTTCGGAAACATTGACTGGCCGGAGACTCCGGAAGGATCTCGACAATGGCCTTCTGTCTCCGTACCGCTTGAGTCATATCCGGATCAAAAAGAATATATCCGAGGTAGTCTAATGAAATATTGAGAAAACGGTCCGTGATGTTGCAGAGTTTTTTATAAACGCCCTTGGCTTCTTCTTCGGACGTCACGGAATTGATCAGTAATTGGAACCGGTTTTGAGCATGGTTTTGCGACATAACGGCCATCTGGGCATAGGTATCGGTGATGGTCGTCGGTTCAGGAGATGCCACCACGATGATCTCATGCGCCGCCGTATTGAAGAACATGACATTTTCCGAGATTCCCGATCCGGCGTCGATCAGAAGAAAATCTATGTCGTCATCCAGTTCGTCCATCTGGGTGATCAGATCGGTCTTCTGACCGTTGGAAAGTTCCGTGACATCATAAAGCCCCGAACCCGATGCAAGGATTCGGATTCCCCCGGGTCCCTGGATGACGATATCACGGATTCTCTTCCGTCCGGCGATCACATCGTTTATATTGTACCTGGGGCTGACCCCCAGAAGGACATCCAGATTCCCAAGGCCCAGATTGGCGTCCAGTATCATCACTTTTTTCCCGAGACCGGCAAGAGCGACACCCAGGTTGGCTGCCGCATTCGTCTTGCCGACGCCCCCCTTGCCGCTCGTGATGGAAATCACCTTGACATGCCTTCCATGCTCCGGGTTCACGGTATGCAGCAGCGTCTCAGCTTGGTCCGGATTTCTTCCCATGGTTTCTGATATCTCACGACGTTGATGGGGCCGAGTCTGCATACAGGATGTCCTTTTTCATCTCCTGCGCCGTTAAATTTCACTACGCGGTTTTAAAAGCAAGTTATATGCCAAAAGCTGAATACACGGCATTGTTTGAACATAATAATTTTTTATTTTTTGTTTACAGGGTGTTGCTGCTATAAGGTGAGAAACGACTTGAGGCAAAAAAGGGTATGGGAATAGGGTACGGCGTGCAGATTGGACGATGGGCCTGTCAAAGTTATGTCTGCCGGCAATCCTTTGACATCCGCCGCCTCAGGCTCATATTATCAATGCGTGCCGGCGGCATCTTCGGCCCAGCCGTTCAGTTTCTTCTTTTTGATCTTTTCCAGGAGGGTGGTTCGGTTCAGATTGAGGAGTTTTGCCGCCTTGCTTTTCACTCCGCCGGCCTGCTTTAACGCCTTGATGATCAGTTCGTTTTCAAAAGATTCGACGGCTTCATTCAGGGCGATCCCCTGCTCCGGGAAATCAACGGACCGGATGGATTGAAGTTTCATGGGGGCATGAAACTTCTCCGGGATATCCTCTATACAGACCCATTCCCCTTCACAAAGAATAATCATCCGTTCGACCAGGTTCTCGAGCTCTCTGACATTGCCGGGCCAAGCATAGGATTCCAGACATTGCAGGGCTTCCTTGGTAAAACCTTTGAGATTCCGGTTCCTCTCATGGTTGAACCGGTTCAAGAAATGCCGGATGAGGAGAGGGATGTCGGATATCCGATCCCTCAAGGGGGGAATATGAATGGGAATGACATTTAATCGGTAGTATAAATCCTCCCGGAACATCCCCCTTTTGATTTCCTTTTCCAGGTCTTTATTCGTGGCCGCAATGATCCGGACGTTGATCTGTATGGTCTTGGTCCCTCCAACCCGTTCAAACTGCTGCTCCTGAAGCACGCGCAGGATTTTAACCTGAAGCTCCGGAGGCATCTCACCGATCTCATCCAAAAAGAGCGTCCCTTTATCCGCAAGTTCGAAGCGTCCGATCCGTGAGAGGGCCGCCCCGGTGAACGCCCCCTTGACATGGCCGAAAAGCTCGCTTTCCAGGAGGTCTCTCGGGATCGCCGCGCAGTTGATGGGAATCAGAGGGGCGTCAGCCCTTGGGCTGTTGAAATGGATGGCCCGGGCCACCAGTTCCTTGCCGGTCCCGCTCTCCCCCTGGATCAGAACCGTGGTATCCGCATCCGAGACCTTGTGTATCAGGCTTTCCACCCGCTGCATCCCCTCGCTGTCACCGATGATGTTCCTGAAACTGGACGCCTCGCCGACCAGACGTTTCAGATTCTTATTCTGGGTCTTCAGCGTCCGGTATTCCAGGGCGCGCTTCACCGTCAATATGAGTTCGTCGATTTTGAATGGTTTCGTGGTGTAGTCGTATGCCCCGGCCTTCATGGCCGCCACGGCATTATCGATCGTGCCGCAGCCGGTCAGGACAATCGTCATCAAAACCGGATCGACCTGCTGGATTCTCCTGATCAGTTCCAGTCCATTGATCTTCGGCATATTCAAATCCGTGAGAACCAGGTCAAACGATGATTCCTTCAAAATGGAAAGGGCCTCCTCTCCGTCCTGTGCGGTAACCACCTCATAGTTCTCCTGCCCGAGTATACCCGCCAGGATCTCCAAGGCGCCTGGTTCATCGTCTACCAGCAGAATCCTGTTCCTGTTCATGAACCGCCTCCAGGCACATGCTTTATAAAATCAGGTTCTTCTCCCATTTAGTGGGTAAAAAGGGTTCGAGGATTCCAGGGTTCAAGGGGTCAAGTGCTTGTTTCCCAGTGACTTTATCAGTGCCTTGAGCATCCGCTCAACCTCCTTGATATCACTATCTTTCTTCTCCAGGAAATCTTTTTGTTATTTTATAAATCTCCAAGCATAATTGATAAGACTTCTGCCAAACCTTTAGCTCCTTGTAATGTTTCAGCACTTCACTTGACCCCTGGAATCCTTGACCCCTTGACCCCTGATTTTTTCACCCACTCTTTTGGAGATGATCTTGAAATCATAAGACACCGCTTAATGCCCGCCTGCTGCTTGAGCGCCGGTTGGAAGGAAGACCGTAAAA
>MNYV01000053.1 GCA_001873285.1 Nitrospirae bacterium CG2_30_53_67 | reverse complement strand
GCGGCTTCCGCCGCCGGTGAACGACGGCAGGTGCGAAGATTGTTCTTTGAAGGATTCCTGCATGCCGGGGGCGATTGCCAATAAAGGAATGATAAAGAAGGCGGAGATGGAGTTGTTTATAATGCCTCATAGGACGGAGGAATAGGAATGGAAGAAAACATCGCGGTTTTCAAGGGAAAGGAAATCAGAAGAATATTGCATAACAATGAATGGTGGTTTTCTATCGTCGATGTATGCGGAGTCCTCGCCGAAAGCGCAGATGCGGGGGCATATTGGAGGAAGTTAAAACAAAGGCTTAAGAAAGAAGGAAGTGAAGTCGTGACATTTTGTCACGGGTTGAAGTTGCTTGCTCCAGACGGGAAACTGAGAGAAACGGATTGCGCTCATACGGAAGGTATCTTCCGCATCATCCAGTCCATCCCCTCCCCCAAGGCCGAGCCCTTCAAACGTTGGCTGGCCAAGGTGGGCTATGAACGGGTGCAGGAGATCGAAGACCCGGAACTCGGTTCGAAGAGGACGCGGGCGCTCTATAAGGCCAAGGGCTACTCCGACGACTGGATCGAGAAGCGGATGAGGGGTATCGCCATCAGGGAAGAGCTTACGGATGAATGGAAAAAGCGGGACGTGCGAGAGAAAAGGGAATATGAGATCCTCACCGCCGAGATCGCAAAGGCTGCATTCGGCATAACGCCGGGCAAGCACAAGAAGATCAAGGGGCTAAAGCGCCAGAACCTGCGGGACCACATGAACGATCTTGAATTGATCTTCTCGATGCTCGGCGAGGCGGCTACGACCGAGATTACGCGGGTTGATGATGCCAAGGGGTTTCACGAAAGTAAGCACGCTGCGCGCAAGGGCGGAGAAGTCGCCGGGAAGGCACGAAAAGACCTTGAACAAAAAACCGGGAAACGGGTTGTATCACGCGAGAATTATCTGACAACCCCGCAGAAACTGAAAAAGCTGAAGGGTGATGATATATGAAGAAAAAGAATCAAGATGACCCAATGAAAAGCGATTTGATTCTGTATCATACGGAGGACGGGAAAACCAGGATTGAAGTCCATCTTCAGGATGAAACAGTTTGGCTAAGTCAGAAGCTCATGGCTGAACTGTTTCAGAAAGATGTCAGGACAATTAATGAACACATTAAAAATATCTTTGAAGAGGGGGAGCTTGCACCTGAATCAGTTATCCGGAAATTCCGGATAACTGCCGCTGACGGCAAAAACTATGATACAGCTCACTACAATCTCGATGTGATTATTTCCGTGGGGTATCGGGTGAAATCCCACCGCGGCACACAGTTCCGTATCTGGGCGACCCAGCGGCTGCGGGAATACATCGTCAAGTTGAGTACAAGTCCGGTCGGCACAGGAATGGGTAGTTACCACTCGGCAGCGACGGGATACTTGGTGATGCGTGGATCGGGCGTGAGAATGACGAGTCCTCCGGCAATCGCCTGACAGATGAGGATTCGGTCGAAGGGATCTTTGTGATAATCGGGGAGTCGGGAAAGCTGCAATACGGCCGCTTCGTCCAGCGGCAATGAATCGATATCATGGCGGGTGCGCCACTTCTTGATGAATTCGTGGGGTGGCGTCGATAGCGGCAGTTTGCCCAGCTTGTGCTTGACGATGATCTCCCATGCGGAGGCAACGCTCAGGTAGACCTCATTGGCGGGATCAGAAAAGAGCCGACGGGCAGTGTCGGACAACTCGGGACCTCCCGACACGATCCAAAGAAACGTGCAGGTGTCCAGAAGGATGTTCACGATTCGGCACCGCCAAACATCGCGAGCATGTCCTCCGGCAACTCATCGAAGAACGAGGCAGGCACTGTGAATTTGCCTTTGGACAAGCCTATGGGACGCGGCCTATGCCGATGGGGAGCAAGGGGACGTATTTCAGCGACCGGCTGGTTCCGCCTGCACACGACGACGATTTCCCCATGCTCCACTTCTTCGAGGTAGTGTGAGAGATGGGTTTTTGCTTCATGAATATTGATCTTTTTCATGGTCAAATATTAAACCAAGTAGTTGACTAAGTCAAGGGAAAATTCTCTAAATTCTCTAAAGCAGAGGGCCATAAGCATGAAACAACTCCTGAATACGCTTTATGTCATGACACAAGGCGCCTACCTGAATCTGGATCATGAAACCCTGAAGGTGGAAGTGGAAGGCAATGTGCAGATGCAGGTGCCGCTCCATCATCTCGGGGCCATCGTGACCATGGGAAACGTGATGATGAGCCCGTTTCTTCTGGGACGCTGTGCTGACGACGGGAGAGCAGTCGTGATCCTGGACCGGAACGGCCAGTTCAAATGCCGAATGGTAGGCAAGACCACAGGAAACGTCCTGCTCAGACAGGCACAGTATGAGTTTGTCAGGGATAAAGAGAAGTCGATAGGGGTTGCCCGGAACATCGTGGCGGGAAAGGTTAGAAATTCCCGTGAGGTGCTTCTTCGCGGAGCCAGGGAAACCGAGAATCAGGAAGAGATCTCAGCTCTCAAGAAGGCTGCCGATATTCTCGCCGATGCGCTCTTTCGTCTGAAGGATACGCACGATATTGATGTGGTGCGGGGTTTTGAAGGTGAGTCGGCCAATGCCTATTTCGGTGTTTTTGACCGGATGGTGAAAGAGGACGCACGCAAAACGTTCAAGATGAATGGGCGAAACAGGAGGCCGCCGCTCGATCCGGTGAACGGCCTGTTGTCTTTTCTCTATACGCTTGTGCTGAACGATTGTATCTCTGCACTGGAGGGAGTGGGGCTTGATTCACAGATGGGTTTTCTCCATGCCCTCAGACCGGGAAGACCGTCATTGGGACTCGACTTGATGGAAGAGTTCCGTTCGCTGCTGGCAGACCGGCTGGCGCTTACTCTGATCAATCGCAAGCAGATTACGGCAAAGGACTTTGAAGTGCGGCCAGGCGGCGCAACCCTGTTGAACGACGAGGGACGAAAGACTGTCGTGGTGTCGTATCAAAAGAGGAAGCAGGATGAATTCAAACATCCTGTATTAAATGAGAAGGTTCCATTTGGCCTGCTCCCCCATGTTCAGGCACGACTTTTGGCAAGACACCTGAGAGGCGATCTGGAAGTCTATCCACCTTTCTTGTATTCATAGGGAGGAAATGATATATGTGGATCATCGTTGCTTATGATGTGTCAACGGATACGAAATCCGGACGCCGAAGGCTTCGCCGCGTGGCTCAGGCATGTAAGAACTACGGCCAGCGTGTTCAAAAATCGGTCTTTGAATGTCAGGTGGATGAGATGAAGTATGAGGATCTGCGAAAGAAACTCTTGGAAGAAATCAATAAGGAAGAGGATAATCTGCGTTTATATCGCCTGACAGAGCCAAGAGATGAACATGTAGAAGAGTATGGGACGGCAAAAACTATTTTCTTTGATGAACCTCTGATCATTTAGTGCGAACCTGACGCGCTATCGAAAAAGCCGTAAGATTCGTGGAAGATAAAAAATAGCTTTTATCAATATGTTAGGTGATAGTGCAGTGTTTGCATCGAGAATATTTAAGACCGATTTTATGATTTCGCAGAATATGTTTTTCAACATATTGAAATCAAAGCAAAAAGAGCAAGAACAGTAGCACCCGCCCACGTGGGCGGGTGAGGATTGAAACAGGTCAGGCGCAAT
>MNYV01000052.1 GCA_001873285.1 Nitrospirae bacterium CG2_30_53_67 | reverse complement strand
GCCGAAGAAGAGATTCTCTCCTTGATACGGAAGATTCAGGCCCTCCCCGCCCCTTTCATGCTTTCCCACGATCAGGGCCTTAGTGGTCCTATTCGTAAATACGGTCGCATTCGAGTGCCGTAGGGCGGCCTCCTCGGCGTTCCGCTCCTTGCGACGTACCGCAGGGGGTACGCCTCAGTCGCGCGCGGGGATGAGGCCGCCCTACGGCACTCTCGGTACGTTACCGTATTTACGAACAGGACCACTTAACCCCGCCGGGGCAAAAGACCTTCCCATGAGATGTGTGCAGGATGGATGCAGGAAAAAAGAATAACCACCAAGATGGCAGAGAAGAAAAAATGGTGGAGGTGATGGGGATCGAACCCACGACCTCAGCGTTGCGAACGCTGCGCTCTCCCAGCTGAGCTACACCCCCACGATATATTAGAAGCTGGCAAATAGTATACAGCAAACAGGGGTTGAAAAAAAATAAAAAAAGAGATTTTATGAATCATGTCTATTCTATTTCGAGACTATGAATATGACTCCCCGCGGACCTTGTGCATCTCGTACAGAATCTCGTGTGCGGCCTTCAGGGGGTCGGGTGCTTCGGTGATGGGCCTCCCCACAACCAGATAATCCGCACCCTGTTCCATGGCCCATGCCGGTGCGGCGATTCGGCTCTGATCATCGGCCGCGGTTCCGGACGGCCGGATCCCCGGGGTGACGATCAGGAAATCTCTGCCGCAGGCCTTGCGTATCTCCTGAATTTCATGTGCCGAGGCGACCACGCCGTTTAGACCCTTCTCCTGCGCAAGCCTTGCAAAATGAACGACCTGCTCCGGAATGCTGCGGCTGACTCCGATATCGTCCCGCAGGGTCTCTTCACAGATACTGGTGAGCAGGGTCACCCCAAGGATCAAGGGCCGCGGTAAACCTTCCCTCTCGCAGGTGTCGCTCACCATCTCCACACACCGCCTCATCATGGTCCCGCCGCCTGCGACATGGACATTGAACATGAAGACACCGAGCCGGGCCGCTTCGATGCCGGCCTTGCCCACGGTGCTTGGGATATCGTGATACTTCAGATCGAGAAAAACCCGCCCGCCCAGGTCATGGATCTTCTGCACGATGCCGGGACCGGCCTTGGTGAAGAGCCGGCTCCCGACTTTAAACGTGCTCACAGATTTCTTCAGCGCCATGACCAGCGCTATCGCCCCTTCCGGACTGTCCATGTCCAGGGCGACGATCAGCCGGTCCTTTATGGAAGATTTATTGATTTCAGTGATGTTACTTTTCATAGGATCGCTTTGACAAGGATACGATTCTGCTCATGAACGTGATGTACAATACCAAATACCTGAAACCGTGTCAAAATAATAAAACCGGGCGCTCCTGTGACCGGACCAGGCAACCACATATGGGTATCATTCAGCTTACCCATCACAATTTGTAGTGCATTCCCGGTTACTTTTAGACTGTAGGAAACCTTTACATATCTAACCGATTGTTTTTATTGAATACTCTTGGAAAACAGCCCCAATCCCGATTGCCGGGTGTCGGAAATCTTTATAGTTTTACGAGGTCAAGCATCTTGGCTCCTTAAAACATTGGCATGATCTCTACAATATCAACAGGTTATACGCTTGGCACAAATATTGCTGATAAAATATCAGGAATATAGCAAGTTTTTAACAAATATATGCAGATAAGAGCAAGTTCAAGGAGGTTTAAGTCGTCATGAAAAACATGAGAACCATCATCGCAGCGTGTTTTATAACCCTGCTTTTAAGTGCAGGCATTGCTTCGGCCTACCCCACATTGCAACTTTATATCGATCCGTCACAGCCGGGCGTTTCCTGGGATTCATCAACAGAAATCTGGGTTGCATCTTCAAATACCTTCACACTTTCTGCTCTTAGCGAGGGCACGTTATCAGGAGTCAGACTTTCGATCGCACTTACCGATGGGGTCTCTCCTTCCAGCGGAACCGTCAGCATCAATGGATCCGGCATCAGCAGTTCTAATTATGTGTACGGGATTCCACCGATCAGCGCTCTCAATCCCGACGGAGGGGGTGGTGACCTGGCTCCGCACGATATTTTCCCCACCTACTTTGCCGAGTACATTTTTGATTTCACTCCCGCGAATGCGGCCGACATATTCGACACCCAGCCCGGTGCGGCAGCCGGAACCAAGAGCGGATACTGGAAGGATTTCTATATCGATATCTCAGGATTCAATTTTGTGCATTTCGATTTGTACACTCTAAAGAACGATGTCATCGACAAGTTTGCCCCGTTCTCCCATGATGCCGAGTACAACCCACCCATTCCCGAACCGGGAACCATGGTTCTCCTTGGCATCTCGCTTCTGGCAGCGGCCGGTTACATGAGAAGGATGGGCAAATAATTACAGAAACTCCCGTATCATGACAAAAAGACCCCGGGAAAGAATCTTCCGGGGTTTTTTATTTACCCTGATGTAGATTATAATAAACCCATACCAGCATCATCACGCTCGGGAAGTCTTAGATTCCCATGGAGACCCCATCATGCCACTGATGCGGATCATTCTGATCCTTGTACTCTGCCTTTATTTTCCCGCCTGCAAGACCGCCAAGAGCCTGTACAAAATCTCGATCACCCCGGATGTCAGGATGGGACAGGAGATTTCCCCTCCCGGCAATGCGGTAAATTTCGAGAAAGAGGGGATCTGGGGAGCGGTCCGGCCCGTGAGCTGCCAAGACTTGACGGCACCTTCTTCCCTGAACCGGGAGTGGGATTTCAAAAATCCCTTTGAGGGGATCTATGACGAGGCCGGAATGCCGATCGCCTTTTATCTCCTGATCGAGAATCGTTCCGACTCCTCGATCACCTTCAACCCTTCGTCAAGCTTTTCCCTGACCGACGCGGGCGCCCCTCTTTTCACGATTGAATATGACGATCTTTACCAGGACCTCTACGATTCAGAGAAAGGGGCGGGACAGTTGGAAAATATCCGCAAGATGCTCTTCCGGAGCTACCAGACCCTCGGCCCAGGCGAGCATGCGCTGGGCCTTCTCCTCTTCAGGAGGCCGGATGAGCCGAAAATAAAGTCCAAGGAGTTATCCTTCCATATCCACAGGATCTATGCCGGCAGCCGGGAGATTGACTTTGCGATCTCCTTCAAGATCCGGATGGAAGAGATCCCCGACGCACCCCCTGACGAAACGGCGCATCCCCAGACATTCCAAGACGAACAACACTAAATCTTCTGCACAACGAGTTTTTCCTTGTTCGCCGCCTCTCCCATTTAAAGCGTCCGTTTGTGGACGTGTTTTTGATCAGCCTTCCGGCCTTTAATAAGCTTGACAGAAAAAATTCGATATGTTTTGATGGGCCAAGACAACCGATCTCGGAAAGGAAGATATATGAACCAGGAACAGGGAGAACCCGCAGAGGATGACCTGGAATACCAGCGGATCCTGAACAATTATAAACAATACCTTCAGTTCTACCCCAACGCGGCCGAGGTCTATTACAACTTGGGACTGGTCCATACCCAGTTTCACCATCTGAATGAGGCCATCGATGCCTACAACAAAGCCATTGGGCTCAAACCCGGCTTGGTCCAGGCCTACCTCAACCTGGCCGGGATTTATCTGCACACCGGCGGCCCTGAACAAAGCCTCGCTTGGATCCAAAGGGCCATTGCCATCGAACCGGGCTTTGCCCCGGCATACAGCAATCTCGGTTTCATCTATATCCAGCAGGGGAGACTCGATGAAGGGATCGAGGCATGCAAGAAGGCCATGGAGATCGATCCCCGGTCATCGGACGCCTGTCTGAAGCTTGCCCTGGCTTACCTGAAGAAGGAGGATTATAACGGCGTCATCACCGCAAGCGTAAAGGCCCTCGAGTTGAACCCGGAGCTGGGGCTGGCGGAAAATTACCTTGGGGTGGCCTATTACCACAAGAAGGAGTTCCGCCCAGCCGTAGAGCATTGCGGCAGGGCCCTGGCGCTCGGATTCCAGGTGGATCCCGCACTGCTAAAGACATTAGAACCTTACGTTCCCGGAAGTGAATAAAAAACATAGCAAAAACATATCGTCTTTAGTATCTAAGTAATTGCTATCATAACATCGTGAACCGATTCTTAATGCTCAGGAATATCATAACATCGTGAACCTTTTTTAGGAAAATAGGGACAGCGCCCATTTATTGCTTTCTCTTCCGAGGTCTCCCCCTCGGCATTGCCTGCAACCTTCTGCCAAGCATCTTTCCTGCCTGTGCGTGTCCGCACGCAGACAGGTCAAGTCGCAATATCAACCGGTTGTCTCCGCAGGGCCGACCCGTTCTCGTATTCAGATGAATCGCATCAATCAGATGTTGATCTTCCTTTTCTCTAAGATAGGCAGACCAGTTTGAA
>MNYV01000051.1 GCA_001873285.1 Nitrospirae bacterium CG2_30_53_67 | reverse complement strand
GCAAACAGAGAAGCACGTTCAAAGAGATCTTTGTCGATGGGAATTTTTTTCTTAAACATGATCACACCTTTCCTAAGTGGTCCTGTTCGTAAATAGGGTAACGTACCGACTTGTACTCGGTTTACCGGTAGAGGGTCGTAGGGCGGTCTTATCAAGGCGCGCGACTGAGGCGTACCCTCTGGTACGCCGCAAGGAGCGGAACGCAGATGAGGCCGCCCTACGACCCTCGAATGCGACCGTATTTACGAATAGGACCACTAAGTTCCGGCCTACTCCAATACATCCTTCCCCGTCATGGCAGGCAAAGGAGCCATATGGAACTCATTCAGTACGGTCGGGGCGATATCCATCAGAGAAGGATTCGTTTTATTCATGATCTTCTTATTGGAGAGAAGAATACCCGGGACCAGCGCCGGATCGATACAATGGTCTCCGCTCCAGGCCTTCAGGTTATCCTCCACCAATACCTTTGGGGCTGCTCCGAGCGCTGTCTGCCAGGAGCCGCGATACCCGCGTGTATAACCCACGACCAGATCCGGCGCATTCCCTGCATATTGCCCGGAATAGGCCTGGTCGCCCCTGTAGACCTTGTTCACCATCTTTTTGCCGTTATCCGGATCAACCACGGCCTCAAGCCCACGGATCAGTTCCGCCTTCAATGCATCCGCTTCTTCTTGCTGCACGATTCCGTTCTTTTCCCTGCCGGCCATGTTTAAGTAAATCCCGTTCAAACCAATGGCATAGGCACGGGTTTTCTCCCAATCCACGTTATCGAAAAATTCCCCGCTCTCCTGAAGAGAGGGGCCCTTTAAAACCATGTACCCTTTTTCCACCAGCCAGCGGTTGACATGCACGGCTCTTCTGAAGGGGGCAAAGCCATGGTCTGAGACCACAATCAGCGTCATATCCTTGTCCATGGCGGAGAGCACTTCGCCTAAGACCCGGTCCATCTTTTTGTAGGTATCGGGGATTACCGAGCCGTAACGCTTTGCCTTCTCCGCATCATAGCCTGGACATTCCGGATCCGTATACCGGTAGAACATATGCTGCAGAGGATCGGTCGAAGAAAAGTAACTGATAAGAAGACCGGAGTGAAAATCCCGCCATTCATGGTGAAAGTTTCTCAGGGTCTCTTCGAATACGATCTCGCTCTGCTTTAAAAAGGATTCATCATCCAGGCGTTTCTGGTTCAGGGCCCAGGTATCCTCCGCGATACCCTGTGTATAAAAAGGTCCGCCTTCCTTGGCAAGCTCTTTGGAATACCCCGATGGGTAGGAAACCGGAAGCGCCGGATTCTTAGGGTCAATGTTGATGGGTGACATGTAGAGTTCGAAATAAGGTTCGATCTCTTTCAGATAAAAACGGACGATCCCCGTGGCATTCATCATAGGCATAAATTCAAAACGGACCTTCACCCATCTGCTCCAGTCACCTCTCTTGAGAAAGAGACTCTGATCCTGGAGCCTGAGTTCTATGGTTTCGGAAGCCGGATCCATATAGACCTTAAAAGGCACGGTGAGTTTCACTTCCCCTTTTTTATAAGGGTTATTGGGTCCTTCAATGCCGGCCTCAACGGTGTTGTTCCTGATCTCCACCTCCTGGATCCGTCCGCCTGTTTCGGTTGTCTTATCTACAGGGCGGTTGGTGAAAAACGAAAAGGTTCCCATGGTTCCGAGCATGTCAGGCGTCCCCATGCCCGAGAGCTGATGGCCGCATTCGTCCGGAGGGAAATTGACCGGGACCCTGAGGACCGAAACCGGAATCCCATGATCGGAAAGGACCTTCCAGAACGGGACCCCCTCACGGAAGTTCTTAATCTCCGGTGAGGAGAGAGGAATGCTCCAACGCCCGATGCCCAATTTTCTTTTCGGTTCTTTGACGTCTGCCATGGAGAGGGCAGGGAAATAAGTATCCGGATCCCGTCTTAGAAAATCAAAGATATTATGTTCACCGGGGTTCAAACCTGTACTGAACGTGGCCCAGGCCACCGGGCTCTGAGGCGGGATGGTGGTGGCTAACGGTGAAAAACCGCCCATGTCCCGTAATTTTGCAAAGTTGGGAAGTTCTCCCGCATCCATCATGACCTTGGTTCTCTCTAAGTCCATGCCGTCGAACCCCAGGATGAGAACCTTTTTACCCGGCTCTGCATTCCGTTGTCCGCACCCGGAAACAACCATGATGAATAATAAAAAAACACCGATAATCATTTTCTTATTGAACATAGTCACTTCTCCGTTTCAAAAACTGCAGGCCGGCCGTCCATTTCAATGGGGACGGGAACCCCGAATACCTTGAGTACCGTAGGCGTGAGATCCATGAGTCTTATTTTGTGGGAAACCATTTTCCGATTACAGAGGAAGACGCCCGGGATGTGATCCGGGTGCATGCTGTGGTCCCCGCTCCATGCCTTGAGATTGTCCTCAATCAGATCCGCAGAAACCCCGCCCATGACCGAATCCCAGGAGGCCCGGTATCCTTCTGTATAAGACACAATCAGATCCGGCGCATTCTCCATGCTGGGGCCGGAATAAAGGTCTTCCCTTCTCATGACGTGAGAAATCGCGGTCTGATCCGTCTTTTCATCTTTGAGGGTTGCGAGCTTCTGAATGATTTCATTTTTTACCTTTTCCGTCTCTTGTCCAGGTTCCACAATTCCTTTTGCCTCTCTTCCCTTCTGATTGATAAAGATCCCGCTGAGGCCGATGGCATAGGCCCGGGTTTGACCCCAGTCCACCTTTTCAAAGAGCTGGCCGCTTTTCCCGTCGGCGCCCTCGATAAGGGCAAGAAGTCCATTCCGGTAAAGCCATGAATTGAGATTGATCCCCCGCCGGAATGAGCCGAATCCGTGATCGGAAATCACCATGAAGAGCGTATCCCGATCGATCTTCTCCATCAAACGGCCGACCAGATCATCCATCCGCCTATAAAGTTCTTCAAAAACCGTGAAGTCCGCCTCGCTCCCGTTTCTGTGCATGGGATGAGCCGGATCCATGTTCCGCCAGAACATGTGCTGGATCCTGTCCGTGGTGTCAAAAACACAGCAGAGAAGTCCTCTCTTGAACCGTTTGAGTTCATGGAAAAGCATCTTCTCCCGATCTTCATGGTTGAGGTAACACTGATCGAGAAAAGCCGCATCATCCAGAGCGCCTTCGTTCAATGCCCAGGTATCCTCGGCCAGGCCAAGCGTGGAAAATCTGCCGATGACCTTCGAAAGGTAAAGCGAATAGATCAAAGGATAGGAAATGGGAAGCGCCGGCCTCTCCGGGTCGATATTGATCGGGGAAACATAAAGCTGAAAATCCGGAGACACGCTTCTGAGAAGGAACCGGCAAATGCCGTGCACCTTGATCCCCAGGCCCATCTTGAAGGTCACAGGCGCCCACTCGCTGTATTCCCCGACCTTCAGGGGGGTCTCCTTTCCCTGCAGGGAAAGCGCCGCCTTGCCCCCTGCCGGGTTCAGATGAATGGTGAACGGTACGGTTAAGGGTTCGGGGTGCTTTAAGAGAGTATTATCAGGACCACGAAGGAGTCCTTTCACCTTATTGTTCAGTACACGGACATAAAACCGCTCTCCTCCAGTACTCTTTGCCTCTGCACCGTCCAGGGATGTATATGAAGAGAAGGTTCCCTGTGTGCCCCGCAGGTCCGGTACCCCCATGGATGAAAGAATTCTTCCGCTGAACGTGTCGGGAGGGAAGGTCACAGGAACCCGGATGACAATGCCTGGAATGCCGTGTTTTCCCAGAACGCCCCAAAGGGTACTCCCCTTGCGATAGGAATAAATACCCGGCTTTGAAAGAGGGATCCGGTATTTACCCAGGGATAAGGTTTTGGCCGGCTTCTCCACCTCCGCCAAGGCAAGCACCGGCATATAGGTCTTAGGGTCACGGGTCAGAAAATCAAAGATATTGTGTCTTCCCGGATTGCAGCCGGTGCTGAACGAAGACCAGGCGACCGGAGAAATCGGCGGGGTAGTCGTCCCGAGGGTCCTGAAGGTCCCCGTTTCTTTGAGTTTTTTGAAGTTTGGAAGGAGGCCCTTGTCCATAAATTTTTGCAGCAGCATGGGAGAGAGGCCGTCCAACCCGGCGATAATCACCTTCTTTTTTGTCTGAATCTTTTGGGTATGTCCACCTTGTTTTTTTAGAACTCCCCGCAGCAAGAGGCGGACTGGGAACATTATAATGGCTACAATGGCGGTTAAAAAGGAAAGGGCAAATACCAGAAAAGAGCTGAAGAACGCAAACCCCGCGCCGGGGCCGATGTAGGCGAAGGCCTGCGAAGCGAAAAGCAGGCTCCCCAAAAAAACGAGGAGGTTCCAAAACCTGTAATGAACTCTCATACTGAAATATTTCTCACTATGCAGGAGAGATCTTTGAGGGTCACCCATTTATGAACCTTCAATGAAGGCCTTCAAGATCCTGCTTCGAGTCGGATGCCTGAGCTTTCGAAGCGCCTTGGCCTCGATCTGCCTGATTCGCTCACGCGTGACCTTAAATTCCTGTCCAACTTCCTCCAGGGTATGGTCCGTGGCCTCTCCGATGCCGAATCGTTTCCTGAGGACCTTCTCTTCCCTGGGCGTCAACGTCTGAAGGACCTTCCCGACCGTCTCTTGGAGGTTGATCTTGACCACGGCCTCCGACGGGGACATGATCTTCTTGTCCTCGATGAAGTCGCCGAGATGGCTGTCTTCCTCTTCTCCTACCGGGGTCTCCAGAGATATGGGTTCCTTCGCGATCTTCAGCACCTTACGGACCTTCTCAACGGGAAGATCCATTTCCTTGGAGATCTCTTCGGGCGTGGGTTCCCTTCCCATTTCCTGGACCAGAAGCCTGGTCGTCCTGATCAGTTTGTTAATGGTCTCAATCATGTGTACCGGAATCCGGATGGTTCTGGCCTGGTCCGCAATGGCCCGTGTGATGGCCTGCCGGATCCACCAGGTGGCATACGTGCTGAACTTGTATCCCCGGCGGTATTCAAATTTGTCCACAGCCTTCATGAGCCCGATATTACCCTCCTGGATCAGGTCTAAAAAGAGAAGACCCCGGTTGGTGTACTTCTTGGCGATGCTCACGACCAGCCTCAGGTTGGCTTCAACCATCTCGGCCTTGGCGCTCAGGGCCTCGGTTTCTCCGGCCTTGAGTTTCTTCAGGGCTTTTTTGAAGTATTCGGAATCCTGCTCGAATGTCTTCTCAATCATGCGTATCTGTTTCAGCGCCCTTTTCAGCCTGAGTCCGATCAGTTTCAGCCTCTCCGGCTTGACCCTCGCTGCACGCTCGATTTTCCTGCGCCTCGGGGTCATCCGCTTGGCGTTGACATAGGCCAGGACATCTTCGGAAGAAAGCCGCGCGGCCTTCTCGCAGTTTCTGATCTCCTTCTGAAGGGTATCGATACGTTCCACGATGGTCTTGAGCCTGAGCGTGAACCGCTCGATATAATCCGGATGAAAATTGATCTGCTTCATCAAAGAGATGATCTTCTCCTTGGTTTTCTCGATCCCGCTCCGGTATTTTTCCAGCGTCTCTTTCTTTTTGATCCGCGGATCCTGGATGCGCCCCTGGAGATAAAGGAGATTCTCGTTATGCTCCTGGACTTCGTCGATCAGCTTAAGGGTTTGTTCCTTGAGTTCATTGTCCGAGGCGCCGGAAGAAGAGAATTCCTCGAAGTCCTCTTCATTGCCGCAAGCCACATCCCGGATATAGATCTTTCCCTTCCGGAGCCGTTTTCCAAGGGAAAGAACCATACGGATCACAAAGGGGGAGTTCATCAGGACTTCCGTAATCTTTTTCTGGCCCGTCTCGATTCTCTTGGCAATCCTGACCTCCCCCTCCCGGTTCAGTAGCGGGATAGTCCCCATCTCTTTGAGATACAGGCGCACAGGGTCGTCGGTTTTGCCGACGACTCCAGGGGATAGGTCGAGGTGCAGATCCCTCTCTTCCACATCTGCGGCGCCTTCCATCCCGGCTTCCATCTCTATGTCCACGCCTTCTTCCTTGAAATCCACCTCGAAGCCCTTAATCTCTTCATCTTCCTGGTCCAGTTCATGATCCAGACGGAGCTTGCTATGCAGGTCCCCCCCTTCCTGGGAGGTCTCCATGATCTCGATATTCATGTTGTTGAGCATCATGATCAGCTCGTCAATCTGTTCGGAATTCACCATATCTTCCGGAAGGGCATCGTTCAGATCATCGTAGGTCAGAAACCCTTTTTCCTTGCCCATCGTGATGAGAGATTTGATTTCCGGGCTTCGTCTGATTTTTTTTGTCATGCTTTTACATTCCTCCGTTCAGTACCGAGTCTCTGCTGGAGGGTCGAAACCTCCAATGAGATGTTCGATATTTCCCGAACAAGTTGCGCAGCCTCCCGGCTTCTTCCTTGTTTTTCGGCGTCTTCAACCTCTTCCTGAAGCGTTTTTTTCATCCTCTTGAGATGTTCCTGACGAACCCTGTCGATCAGACCTTGAAGGTCCACTGGCTCCTGATCCTCTATCAAAAATCTCGAAAGCATTCCCGCAAGGGATGCATCCTCTGCCGGGATCAGAGACTGGATGGTACCGGGACCGGGCTTTTCTCCAGGGGAATCAAAGATCCGCTGTACAACGGACCGTAAACCCGGGTCACTGAAATAGCCCGGTTCGATCCGCCCCTTGATCTCTTGGAGCAGATCCGGATGATGGATCATGAGACTGACCAGGGCTCCTTCCCAGACCGGGGCCTCCTTCCCGGGTTTTGTCCCCTCCTTTTTTGAAGGGTCCTCCTTGCCCCGCAGCTTTGCGGCCCCGGAACGGATGGAAGCCCTTATGGTTCCGGGATCGATCCTGAGCAAAGAGGCAACCTGATTCGTATAAAGTTCCTGCTCAATGGGGTTTGAAATCATGGAAAGAAGAGGGATCAGCCGTTCGGCCACCGACACCTTCTCGTTTAGGGTCTTCTGCGGCATCTCTTTCAGGGTATGTTCGATCATGAAATCCATAATGGGTTTGGCCTCTGCCATCCGATCTTTAAATCCGTTTTTGCCGTACTTCCCAAGAAAACTGTCCGGGTCCTCACCCTGGACAAGGGTGACGACCTTCATTTTCATTCCCTCGGGGACGCAGATGTCAAAAGATCGTTTGGCGGCCTTGACTCCGGCATCGTCCGAGTCGAAAAACAAGGCCAGGTTCCGGGTATACCGTTGCAGCTTACGGACATGCCACCGGGTCAGGGAGGTCCCAAGCGTAGCGACGATGTTGTGGATGTCGTTCTGGTAGGTCGTGATGACGTCCATATATCCCTCAACCAGGATGGCATATTCCTGCTTTCGGATCGCCTCGTAAGAGAGGTTCAAACCATACAGGCTGGACCCTTTGTCAAAGACCGGCGTCTCCGGAGAATTAAGGTACTTGGGGGTGGAATCGTCAAGGACCCGCCCGCCGAAACCAAGGACCCTTGCGTAGATGTCTACGATGGGGAAAATGACCCGGTTACGGAACCGGTCATACAAGCCGTCTCCGCTTTTCTTTTTCAGAGCCAATCCGGCCAGTTCTATATCCTTTTCATTGAAACCGAGCCCCTTCAAATGCAGGGTCAGGGCATCCCAGGAATCCGGCGCATATCCGATCTTAAAGAGCGACAGGGTCTCCTCGGTGATTCCACGACTCTTCAGGTAGGACAAGGCCAGGCTGGTTTTCCTTCCGGTCTCAAAAAAGAATGATGCAGCCGCCTTGTTGATCTCAAAAATCCGATCCTTTATTTTCTGCTGAGCCAGGTCTTCGGGGGTACGCTCGATTTCAGGAACCGGCCTTCCACAGCGTTCAGCCAGGGCGCGTACCGCATCCGGGAACCCCATATTTTCATGTTTCATCAGGAAATGAAAGACGTTCCCCCCCTCCCCGCAGCCGAAACAATGAAAGATCTGCTTGGAGGGGTTGACCATAAAAGAGGGCGTTTTCTCCGAGTGAAAGGGACAGAGACCTTTATAATTGCTCCCCCCTCTTTTAAGGGAGACATAATTGGAGATCACGTCCACGATGTCACTCTCTTCCCTGACCTGGTTGATAAATTCTTCCGGGAAAAACATGTTTCTGACTGCTTTCATGAAATCAGTTCGACCAGGGTGACCCCCGGCCCTCCTTCCTCCATCTGGCCGCTCCGAAAATCGGCCACAAGCGGGTGCGACATCAAGGTCTTTGCAACGGCGTCCCGAAGGGCGCCGGTCCCGATCCCATGAATGATCTGCACCATGCGGAGGTTCCCAAGGTGAGCGTCATCCAGGTATTTTTCGGTTCTTTTCACGGCCTCTTCCACCCTCAGACCGATGAGATTGATGCTGGGAGAAACCTCCTTATGGGACCCCGCGTCCGTCGCCACGGTCACCATGGGACGCCTTTCCTGAGTGCCTTGGGATACGAGTTGCACCTGATCAGCCGAAACCTGGACCCGAAGGCCGTTGCAAAAGACCTCGATCCGCTTTTTTTTATCCGGGCCGTTCATGACCACCCCTTTTCTGCCGGTGCCCATGATTTCGACCTCAAGCCCGGGTTGAATGCTTGCAAGTTCCACCGGCTGAGAGGGGAAAGGGATCGGATTCGAGGGTTTCAGTTCCTGCTCGATCTTTTTTATCTCCTCCTCGAAACGTATCCGGTTTCCATGCTCTGCAATCTTGAGAAGCCTTTTCGACCTTGTTTTAGTCCGGGCGGCCAGCGACATGGCCTCATTCAGGAACTGATGCGCTTCCTTGAGAGCCGCTATTTTCTGATTCTCAACGGCGGAAATCTCCCTATCCATCTCTTCTTTCTTCCTATCCCATTCGTGCCGGACCGCCTCGTTATCCCGAATCTTCTGCTCCAACTCTTCGATCAGATGGGCCGTGTTCCGGTCCATGGCTGGGATCTTCTCCCTGGCCCGGTCCAGGATCTCCTTCGGCATCCCGATCTTTTCAGAAATCTCGAAGGCGTGACTGGTTCCCAGACGGCCGTACTCAAGCGTATATGCCGGCCGCATTCGTTCCGCGTCATATGACACAGAGGCATTCATCATCCCCTGGGTCATATAGGCGTATTGCTTAATCTCCTCGTAATGCGTGGTGGCCGCCGTCAGGGCCTCCTTGAGAGACAGCGCTTCAAGGATGGCGATGCCGAGAGCGGCCCCTTCTTTCGGGTCCGTCCCCGTTCCCAGTTCATCGAGCAAAACCAGGGATAAAGCGCCGGACGCTTCGAGGATTCGAACCATGTTCTTGATATGAGAGGAAAAGGTGCTCATCTCTTCCTGAATACTCTGTTCATCCCCGATATCCGCGAAGACGTCCCGAAAGACCCCCATGGAGCTTCCCTCCGCAGCCGGAATGGGGATACCGGCCTGGGCCATGAGGACCAGAATCCCCAAGGTTTTCAGGGCCACGGTTTTGCCCCCCATATTGGGGCCTGTAATCATCAGGGTCCTGTATCCCTCTCCAATCTGAAGGTCAACCGGCACGATCTCATTGACGGCCCCCTGCCTTCTTTCCTGAAGGAGGGGGTGCCGGGCGCCCTTGAAATCAATCTTTTTCTCAGCCAAGATGACGGGGATCACCGCGTGGTAGTCCTCGGCAAAAAGCGCTTTGCATAAATGGAGATCAACGTGCGCCAGGACCGAGATGTCTTTCCAAAGCGATTCCCATCCTGCGCGCACCTGATCGCTGATTTCTAAAAGAATCCGGTGGACTTCTTTCAACTCCTCGGAAACAAGGCGTGAAAGATGGTTGTTCATCTCCACGGTTTCCGAGGGCTCCACAAAGACGGTCATCCCGCTTGCTGACTGGTCATGAATGATCCCCTGGATCTTCGATGAGAAATCAGACTTGAGGGGAATAACATATCGGTTATTCCTCAGGGTAACCAGCCTCTCCTGGACAACGGTCTTCAAGGCATCCGAGGAGAGTATGGCATCCAGTCTGAGTTTAACTGACTCTTTCTGCTGCCGGATCCTTCGGCGGATGCCGGCCAAAACCGTACTGGCGGAATCCTTGATTTCTCCTTTTTCGTCAACGCTCCGATCTATGGCCTCCCCAAGTTCAAACAGGGGATCAATCCGGCCGATCTCCGCCTCAAGGAGCGGGAAAACGCCGGCCTCTTTTTTGATGAATCTTTTGAGCCCCTGAACGGTCCGGATCACCCGGCGTATGGAAATCAGGGCGTCGGGTTGAAGCAAATACCCCTCGGCATGGGCCTCTTTCAAGAAGGGGCGGATATCGGACAGTCCCTGAATGGACGGTCTGCCGCGTTTCTTAACCAAGGATATCATTTCGGCAACGCAATGAAGGAGATACTGTACCTGAACAGGATCATGTTGTACCGTAAGACTTTCAATCTCGGATTGGCCAAAAGGGGATTGAGCGTATCTTTTGAGAATATTCTGAACCCGGTCAAATTCCAGGATCCGAAGGATCTGTCTATCCATTTGGGAGATCCCGGCCCCTTCTCCGAATCCTTGTCGAAGGAGGCGCAGCTTTGAACCCGTTACACCGGAATGCCGCATTCCTTGGGAACGGCGTTAAACGGGTTTACGAAAAAGAGGGCCGGCTTAGCGGCCCTCTTTCACGATAAACTTTTCTGTACCAACTGCTGCACCTGTTTCCCATCGGCTCTTCCGGCGGCCTCGGCCATGACTTTCTTCATGACGGCGCCCATTTCTTTCATCGAGCCGGCGCCGGTCTCAGCGATGACCTTTTTGATGATCTCTCTTAGCTCCTCGACGGATAATGGAGGGGGGAGATATTCAAGAACCATACCCAGTTCTTTGGTCTCTTTTTGAACCAGATCCTCCCTTTTCCCGATCTGGAATTGAGAAATGGACTCCTTGTGCCTCTTAACGGTTCTTGAAAGAAGGGCGGTGATCTCGTTTTCCTGTAAGGCCCCTCCCGTTTTGATCTCCTGGTTCTTGATTTCAGAGAGAATCATACGGATGACTGAAAGCCTCTCTTTGTCGCCTGTTTTCATTGCAGACTTCATGTCCGCTTCCAGTTTCGCCTTAAGGCCCATCCTGCTCCTTTGTTGCTATTTGCTTGCAGAATATTTTTGAATTTTCAGCGCCTTTTTCTGAGCCGCGAGTGTTTTTCTCTTTTTTCTTATGGAGGGCTTTTCATAATGTTCGCGCTTGCGGATTTCAGACAAGAGCCCTGATTTTTCGCACATTTTCTTGAACCGCCTCAACGCCCCTTCAAAAGATTCGCCTTCTCTGATTTTGATGCCAAGCATTCATTTTTCCCCTCCCTCCATATATAAAATAAGTTTAAAAAAACTAAATATTAACTATAATTAGATATCATATTTTTGTCAAGCTTGTTTTTATGTAAATGTGAGCTTTTAATGAATTTTCTTTAAAAAACCGGAACCTTTTTGCCTTTTTGTCTTTTCTTACGCCTATTTTCAAGATGCATTCTCCATGCGCCCTATTCCATCCAATGATTTTTAAAAGTTCCCCTATTCAGGAAAAAGCAAAAAAACTTGACTTTATCAATAAAGTATATTATTTATCCTGAACCCCATTCTTTTGGTAAAGATTGTAGTTGAGAATTTATGAAACTTTCAAACCGAAGTCAATATGGAGTCCGGGCGCTTTTTGATATGGCCTATTATTCCCCAGGGAGGACGGTACAGATCCGGGAGATCTCCAGGAGACAGGGGATCTCAAGGCGGTTCCTGGAGCAGATCTTCTATTCCTTGAAAAAGGCGGGGATCATCGAGAGCACCCGGGGGCCCAAGGGGGGGTATTTGCTCACCCGTTCCCCGGATAAGATTACGGTCGGCCATATCATCCGTGTCCTTGAAGGCCCGGTTGAGCCGGTTCCCTGCACGACCATGGAAAAAGACGGCTCGGCCTGTAAATATATGGACCAGTGCGTGACCCGGATGGTTTGGGACGAGGCCGGCACGATGATCAGCCGGTATTTTGATTCCATCGCCATTTCCGACCTCTGCCGGCGGGCAGATCAAATGGGACTGAATAAGGAAGAAAAATCGTTGATGTACAACATTTGAGGAGAAAGAGGATGGAAAAAGAAACCAAAGTCAAAAAGACATATGCCGAGATCAATGCCCGGATTAAAAAGGGTGAGGCGGTCGTCGTGACCGCGGAGGAGATGATCGACATCGTGGACAAGAACGGCCCGGTGGCCGCTGCCGGAAAGGTGGATGTGGTCACCACCGGCACATTCGGTCCCATGTGCTCTTCGGGGGCATTCTTGAACTTCGGGCATTCCAAACCCAAGATTAAAGTCAAGAGCGCCTGGCTCAACGGGGTGAATGCCTATGGCGGCCTTGCAGCCGTAGACCTCTACATCGGCGCCACCGAACTTGCGGAAGACGACCCGGAGAACCGGGTCTACCCGGGACAGTTCCCCTATGGCGGAGGGCATGTGATTGAGGACCTGATCGCAGGGAAGGACATCCAGCTCAAGGCCTTGGCCTACGGGACCGACTGCTATCCCAGAAAGGATTTATATTCCCTGATCAACATCAAGGATCTGAATGAATGTTACCTTTTCAATCCAAGGAATGCCTACCAGAATTACAACTGCGCCGTGAACCTCGGAAGCCGAATGATCTACACCTATATGGGAGGACTCAGGCCCAATCTTGGAAACGCCAACTACTGCAGCGCAGGCCAGTTGTCCCCTCTGCTGAACGATCCTTTTTACCGCACCATCGGCATTGGGACGCGGATATTCATGGGCGGGGGGATCGGATACGTGGTCTCGCCGGGGACTCAGCACAACCCTTCGGTTAAACGGGGGGAGAATGGGGTCGTGCGCGCGCCTGCCGGGACCATCGCCACCTATGGGGACCTTCGGGGCATGAGCACGGAATATGTCAAAGGGGTCAGCTTACAGGGTTATGGGGTCTCTCTCTCGTTGGGACTTGGTATTCCCATACCGATCCTGGACGAGGACCTGGCCCGGACCACCGGCGTATCAGATGAACAGATCTATACCCAGATTGTGGACTACGGCGCAGATTACCCGCAGGGCATCGCCAAGAGCTATGGAGAAGTCAATTACAAAGAACTCAAGTCCGGTCAGATCATGATCCAGGGGAAGGAAGTCAAGACATCTTCTCTTTCGAGCTACCCCAAGGCGGTGAAGATCGCAGAGACGCTCAAGGACTGGATCCTCAAAGGAAAGTTCCTGCTCGGTGAACCCCAGAACCTGATCCCTTCGGCGGATTCCGGCGCCTCGTTCAAAATGCTCAAGGAGAGACCCTGGGACAAATAGGGAAAAGAGAGCTTTAACCGTTCTGATGAATGGAAGCAACATGAACAGGGATAGAGTGGAATGGATTACCGGCCTGATCGGGAATACCCCCATGGTCCGGATACAACGGCTGGCCGGGCAGGAAGAGGCCGTCATCTGGGCCAAGCTCGAGTCCTTCAATCCCGGCGGCAGTGTCAAGGACAGGATCTGCCTGAGCATGATCGAGGCCGCGGAACGGGAAGGAAAGCTTAGACCCGGAGGGGTTATCGTCGAACCGACCAGCGGCAATACGGGGATCGGCTTGGCTTTTGTTGCTGCGGTCAAGGGGTATCGGGCCATCTTTACCATGCCGGAGACCATGAGCCTCGAGCGAAGAACCCTCTTGCGGGCCTACGGCGCCGAGGTGGTGCTGACGCCGGGAGATGAAGGGATGAGAGGGGCCATACGCAAGGCTGAAGAGATGGTCGAAAAGAATCCGGGGTATTTTATGCCCCAGCAGTTCAAGAACCCCGCCAATCCGGAGGTGCATAGGAAGACCACGGCGCAGGAAATTATCAGGCAGGCCGGTTTTGATTTCCATGCCTTTGTTGCAGGAGTGGGGACCGGTGGGACGGTCACCGGTGTGGGCGAGGTCCTGAAGAACAAAAATCCGGGCATCAGGATCGTGGCTGTTGAGCCCAGGGAATCCCCGGTCCTGTCCGGAGGTAAAGCCGGACCGCACAAGATCCAGGGGATCGGCGCCGGATTTGTTCCGGATGTCCTGAACATGGAGATCGTTGATCAGATTGTTCGGGTGAGCGGTGAGGATGCGGCAGCCGCGGCACGGGATCTGGCCAGGCAGGAAGGGATCCTTTGCGGGATTTCCTCGGGTGCGGCATTTTTTGCCGCGCTTGAAGTCGCCAGGGAACTCGGGCCGGGAAAGACCGTCGTGGTGATCTTTCCGGATACCGGGGAGCGTTACCTGAGTACGGATATGTATACAAAATAAAATTGACGGCTTCGTAAAAAGTCCGTCTGCGGCGTTGCGCTTCATTCTTCGTCATTGCAGCGTATCTCTAATACGCCTCATTCCTCAGAATTCGCGCGCCTTGCATCCGGATCTTTTTACTGTGCCGTCCCACTTGTGGACTTTTTACGAGTCCATCAAAATTTATTTTTGGAAAGGAGTTCATCAGCTATGGCATACAAGAAAGTTCTGTTAAGATTCTCCAATAATTTAATCAGCAAGCCGATTGTTTACAGGCTGGTCAAGGATTTTGACCTGAGCTTCAACATCCTGAAGGCGAATATCCTCCCGGATGAGGAAGGGGAGATGGTTCTTGAAATCGATGGGGATAGCAAGAACTACAAGAAAGGGATCAAGTTTCTCAAAGACTCGGGCGTGGAGGTACTGGACCTCAAGAAGCGGGTTTACAAGGTTGAAGACCGGTGCTATCAGTGCAGCGCCTGCACGGCAGTCTGTCCAAGCGAAGCCATCTCCATCGACAGAAAGACCATGATTGTGAGCTTCGACCCTGAGAAGTGCATCGTCTGTGAACTCTGCGTGGGGACTTGCCCGCCCAAGGCCATGAAGGTGGAGATCCTGTAATCCTATTCAATATTCTTGCCGGGCCGGGACCGCCTGCGGCGGCTATCACAACAGGGAATCATGTATTAGGTTATGTCAAATTTCTTTTACAAAGAAGCCTATTCCTGTTACACTCGTTTTGTCGCTTAATAACATTGTTAATCCCGCGCAGAAAGCTTCCACAAATTGCTTGAAATGGCCGAAAGAGTCTGATAAAGTTTATCAGTATGTTTATGGCTTTTAAGGTTTAAGATTGCATGGATACGTTCAGCGCGAAGAAACGCTCGTGGATAATGGCGCAGGTCAAATCCGTCGGAAACAGATCAACGGAACAGATATTGGTCGCCGTTCTTCGCAAATCTAAAATCGTAGGCTGGCGCAGGCGCTACCCTATTTTTGGCAAACCCGATTTTGCGTTTCCACGCAGGAAAGTTGCTGTATTCGTCGATGGGTGTTTCTGGCATGGGCATCCACGAAAATGCCGGGTGCCGCAAACTAACCGTGAATATTGGCTGAAAAAGATAAACCACAATATAGTGCGCGACAAGCTTGTAACTCGCACGCTCAAAGATGAAGGCTGGAAAGTAGTCAGAATATGGGAAGATATGGTAGCAAAGCCATCAACTGTAACACGGTTACGGAAAGCGATGGGCGGATATGAAGAATGAAAAAACAGTTGCAGAGTTTTTCGCTGGAATAGGACTCATGCGATTAGGTCTTGAGCAAGCCGGCTGGGATGTTGTCTGGGCGAATGACATCGACGAAGATAAGATGAGGATGTATCGCGGCCATTTTACCGACGATGTTGCTCATTTTCATCTTGGCGATGTTCATGAATTGACCCCTGTCAAAATTCCAAGCGTAGCGCTGGCAACAGCGTCTTTCCCCTGCAATGACCTCTCGTTGGCAGGCGCGCGACGTGGACTGGCGGGTCAACACTCCGGCGCATTTTGGGGTTTCGTGGATGCCCTTAAAGGAATGCGGAACCGGCGTCCGCCGCTCGTCATGCTGGAGAATGTCGCTGGCTTCCTGACTTCCCACGATGGAAACGATTTCAGAGACGCTTGCCTTGCGCTGAATGAATTGGGATACGCGGTTGACGCCTTTATTATTGACGCCGCTTTATTCGTGCCGCAAAGTAGACAACGCCTTTTTCTTATCGGAAAGCGCGGGAAACGCAAGGCTGACCGTATCTCTGAAACGCCTTCGTTCTATCAATCCCAATGTCGGCCCCACGCTCTCGCGGACTTTATCTTATGGAATCCCGATATTCGATGGTCTTTACGAAGTCTTCCACCCATCGTGGCCGCTAAAACAACCTTACGAGATATTGTCGAGCGTTTACCCACCAACTCTGTCTATTGGTGGAGTAAGGAAAGAGCTGAATATCTTCTCAACCAGATGAGTGAAAAACATCGCTCTATCGCTGATAAGATGATTGCAGGAAAGGACCTCTCCTGTGGGACGGTCTTTCGACGTGTGCGTTATGGAAAATCAATGGCAGAGTTAAGAACGGACGGTGTCGCGGGCTGTCTTCGCACGCCGAGAGGCGGAAGCGGCCGCCAGATTTTATTTGTAGCGGGCAAAGGACGCTATGCGGTCCGCCTTCTCACACCCAGGGAATGCGCGCGTCTAATGGGGGCGAACGATTTCAAAATAACAGTTCCGTTAAACCAAGCACTATTTGGCTTCGGTGACGCTGTCTGCGTTCCTGTCATTAAATGGATTGCGGAGAATTATTTGACACCGGAATGGAAGGAGCTACACGCCATTGAAATCGAGCAAGAGCGGTACGCCGCAACCGCAATTTGAGGTAGTCGGACTTCCAGAAGATGTGGCAGCGATTCGGGCTGAAATTAGAAAATTCTTCGCCTCGAAAGACGGCAACGGAAAGCGCATTGGCAGCTACAAGCACGGCGTGTACGCCTTTTACGACTATGACGGCGAGCCTATATACGTTGGACAGACCGAAGAAAAACTAAGCGGTCGTGTCAGCAGACACCTGACGAACCAGAGAACCGACGCCGTCGCAATGAACGTGCTCGATCCGTTCGAGGTGGCATACATTGAAGTGTGGCCGCTCGATGATCTTGTGGACGGTCTTCTGAAAAAAGATCAAAAGACGCTTTTGGATCGCGCAGAATACACAGTTTTTCAAAAGGTCTTGAGAGAATCCGAGCTTGGCGCGGTGCTGAACGAAAAAGAAATGGCGCCACGAAGTGAAATTAAGCTCCCCCAATCCTACAAACAACGAATCATTCCCGAAGCGATATACACGCAACGAAAACACCCTGATGTGCGTATTGCGCGACGGGCCACGACGATTGCCAACCTTGCTCGTGTCATCAGCGAACGTGACGTATCCGACGGACTTCGCCGAACCCTTCTAACGCAGGCAAGAAGACTTGAAAGTCTTGCCGGCCTTCGCGTTAAAGAGCTCGGAATCACCACCGATTTCAAGAAGAAATAATAGATGATTCGGGGGAGGGCTTTGGGGTCAGAGGGCTTTGGGAGGGCTTTGGGGTCAGAGGGCTTTGGGGTCAGACCTACAGTGCGACCGGGCAAGGTCGTATCATCCAGCGGGTGAGAATCCCGCCCCGGAAGGTAAGCCAGCCACCGGGTAGCGAGTCTTTGGAGGGAGGGCGGTAACATCCTTCTTTAAGCGTAAGATAGCAAGCTGGCAGGCCGTAAGCCGATTGGTTGAAGGGATTGAGCCCCGAAAGTGACGCGTTGGGAAGGACGACACTGTTGTAGAAGTGGAAGTCAACATGGGACGAG
>MNYV01000050.1:0-12500 GCA_001873285.1 Nitrospirae bacterium CG2_30_53_67 | reverse complement strand
GTCGGTCCCTAAGCCGAGGCCGAAAGGCGTAGGTGATGGGTGACAGGTTAATATTCCTGTACCACTAGGTGAGCGCTTGAGTGAAGGGGTGACGCAGAAGGGTAGACCAGCCCTGGATTGGATTGCAGGGTTTAAGCCCGTAGGAGGGGATCTTTGGAAAATCCGGGATCCCAATTCAAACTCCGAGAGGTGATGACGAGTCCGCTCGCAAGAACGGACGGAAGTGGTTGACCCCATGCTGCCGAGAAAAACCTCGTAACGAGTTCATCTGGTGACCGTACCGAAATCCGACACAGGTAGGTGAGGAGAATATCCTAAGGCGCTCGATAGAACCCTGGTTAAGGAACTCTGCAATCTAACTCCGTAACTTCGGGAGAAGGAGTGCTCTCAGTAAGTGAAGCGTTTCGCACGCCGAGCTGAGGAGAGTTGCAAAAAAATGGCGGGAGCGACTGTTTAATAAAAACACAGGTCTCTGCTAAGTCGCAAGACGATGTATAGGGACTGACGCCTGCCCGGTGCCGGAAGGTTAAGGAGAGGAGTCAACTCGAGCAATCGGGCGAAGCCCCGAACCGAAGCCCCGGTAAACGGCGGCCGTAACTATAACGGTCCTAAGGTAGCGAAATTCCTTGTCGGGTAAGTTCCGACCTGCACGAATGGCGTAACGATTCCCGCGCTGTCTCAACCAGGGACTCGGTGAAATTGAAGTGCCGGTGAAAATGCCGGCTACCCACGGCAAGACGGAAAGACCCTGTGCACCTTTACTACAACTTGGCACTGAATTTTGGGATAGCATGTGTAGGATAGGTGGGAGGCTTTGAAGCCGGGACGCTAGTTTCGGTGGAGCCAACCTTGAAATACCACCCTTGCTGTTCTAGGATCCTAACCTAGGCCCGTCATCCGGGTCAGGGACAATGTCTGGTGGGTAGTTTGACTGGGGCGGTCGCCTCCAAAAGAGTATCGGAGGCGCGCGAAGGTTCCCTCAGGCTGGTCGGAAATCAGCCGTAGAGTGCAAAGGCATAAGGGAGCTTGACTGCGAGACTGACAAGTCGAGCAGGTGGGAAACCAGGTCTTAGTGATCCGGCGGTTCTGTATGGAAGGGCCGTCGCTCAACGGATAAAAGGTACGCCGGGGATAACAGGCTTATCTCCTCCAAGAGTTCACATCGACGAGGAGGTTTGGCACCTCGATGTCGACTCATCGCATCCTGGAGCTGAAGCAGGTTCCAAGGGTTCGGCTGTTCGCCGATTAAAGCGGTACGTGAGTTGGGTTTAAAACGTCGTGAGACAGTTTGGTCCCTATCGGCCGTGGGCGCAGGAGATTTGAGGAGAGCTGCTCCTAGTACGAGAGGACCGGAGTGGACGGACCTCTGGTGTTCCAGTTGTCACGCCAGTGGCATAGCTGGGTAGCTACGTTCGGAAGGGATAACCGCTGAAAGCATCTAAGCGGGAAGCCCACTCCAAGATTAGATCTCCCGGGCCTTAGGGCCCCTGAAGACCCCTCGTAGACTACGAGGTTGATAGGCTGGGTGTGTAAGTCCCGTGAGGGATTGAGCTAACCAGTACTAATCGGTCGTGAGACTTGACCACTTATTTTGCTTTTAGCTGAATCTGCCTGTTAGTTTTCAAAGGTGTCAGAGACAATCGAATCGTGTCTGACGCCTTCAAGAGCCATAAAATTTCTCGGTGGCTATGGCGGAGGGGACCCACCCGATCCCATCTCGAACTCGGAAGTTAAGCCCTCCTGCGCCGATGGTACTGCAAATTTGTGGGAGAGTAGGGCGTTGCCGGGGAATTGTTTTTGGAGGACAAGCATCTTGTTATAAGGTGCTTGTCCTTTTTTATTGTCTTGAATCCTTTGATTCACAAGTAACGGGATATGTCAAAAAATAGATGTCAAAATAAAGTATTGCCCCACCATGAATACTTTGTTATACTAACTATTGAATTATACTGATCTAAGTGGCTGTTTTAAAAAAAAATTATGGCCGGTGCTCGGACAGAACATCCTCTCTGAGGTCACCTGTGGGACAGGCAGTCTCCATCAGTTTTGAAGGCGATAAGGTCAAGGTCGTTTACGCGGCACTGAAGGGGAGTAAAATCTCTGTTCATGATGCGATGGTTCTTCCGGTTGAACGGTTTGACGGCTTTCTGGCGGAGCAGAAGATTCGGGACTTCACGGTCAGTGTAGACTTTAGGAACTTTTTCCAGGATACGATCACGATTCCACCCGTCAGGAAAAACCTGGTCAAGCCCCTCATTCTCTCAGAGATCAGAAAAAAGAACCTCGTCGAAGGGACCGTTACCCTTGTTTTTTTCAAGACCGGACAGAAAATTAAAGGCGGGAAAAAATTCGATGAATACTTCGTCTTTTACGTCTCACAGAACGAGATAGACGAACTCGTGGAGAAGTTCCTTTCCAGGGGAAAAAGGATATCTGAGCTCTACCCGAATATGCTCTCGGTGCTGAAAATTCTGCCTGCGGGAGAGAAGCCCTACTTGTGTCTTTATGAGACAGGAGGAAAAAAGAACCTTGTCCTGATTCATCGGGGTACGGTGCTCTTTACCCGTTCCACCCCTTCGGTAGGCGAGGGTTTGATTGATTTCGACATCCAGAATATCAACATGACGGTCAATTACTGCCGTCAGACCCTCAGGATAGAGCCCAAGGAGGTGATGTTTATCGGCGGGACGGGTAAGACGGCCTCCACGTCCTTAAAAACCCTCATCCCCATGGCGTTCATGGACAGACCCAAAGAGATCTTTGTCGATGAACAAAGATTCGTTGATTATCTCATCCCGATCTCGGCCCTTGGGAGCGGCAGGGCCGAGCGCATGATGACCGATGAATACAGGAGATTCTATGGCCTTTCAAACCTGGTGCGCCGTGCGACGGCCTCCTTCCTCATCCTCTCGGTGATCCTGGCCGGGCTTCTCGTCTTTAATGGTTTCAGGTACGCCTCCCTGAACAGACATCTGGTCTCGCTCCGTCTTCAGGAGCAGGATCTTCAGCCGGTATTGGAAGCGTACCGGGTGACGCTGCAGCAGCTCAGCAAAGAGAGGCCCTTGATTGACTTTGTGAACCGGATGAACTCTTTGCCCTCTGCGTCCACGCTCATGTACAAGCTCTCCGGCCTGGAGAAAAGGGGAATGAACATACGAAACCTCGATGTGCGGACAGATGAGGCGAACTCTGATTTAAGGCTCAGCATCAACGGGCATATTGAATCCGAGGATCTGTACGGCGCTCAGAAATCCCTTGAACGTGTGATCGCGGAGCTGAAAAGGATCGGGGGGATCCAGAGCGCGGACGGCAAGATATCCCTCCAGGACAAAAGCTTCACCCTTGAGGCAGGGTATCAGGAAACCGGGGAGCATTGAATGTACGGAAAATATCTTGCGCGTCAACTGCCCTTTTATTTGATCATGGGGATCCTATGTTCGATCCTTCTCGGCTTCAACGTGACCGTGATGAAATACAACAGGTCCCTGGGAACGATCATCGAAAAGAGCGGTGTTCTCCATGCCAAGAAGTTGCAGATGAAGAAGGACACGGATGAAGCGGCGCTCAGGGTGAAGGAGATTCGGGGGTTGAGGCCTGCGAGGTTCTGGAAGACGCCCGGAGATGAATTCATCCTCAAGGCCATAGACGACGTCCGGGCGGGAATGAAAGGGGACATCCTGACGGTCACCACGATTGACAGGGGGCCTTCCGAATTCGCTCTCGACATAGGGCTTTCATTCAACTTTGACACCTATTCCCAGGCATGGCGGAGATTGTATGATCTTGATCAGATGGCATTTCCCTTTTTCCGGTTCACGTCGTTTTCTTTTCAGAAGGACCAGCCCGAGAGGGCGTTGTGCAAAATACAGGGGAAGATCGTCATGCCTGTTCCGGGAGGAGGCGAATGATCAGCAGGAAGCAGATGGGACTGGTCATGCTGCCGTTTCTGTTTCTAACGGTTTTTTTCTACGTGTCGCTGAAGAAGGATATGGCGATCAGCCTGACCCCTGCCGAAAATGAGATCTACAGTTACAGGACGGACACGGTCCTTACGGACAGTTTCATTAAGAAAAGAACTTCACTGGACATTTCCGCCGGCTTGAGCGGCCCCCTTTATGTCGAACAGAGAAGTGTCTCGGGAACGGACCGTCCCGGCGCTGAAAAGGGGTACGTTGTTTCCCTGATCCTGATCAGCAGGAATGAGAGAAGGGCGATTATCAATAACGCCATTGTCGGTGAGGGGGACATCCTGGACAATCGAAAAATTTCCAGAATAGAGAAGGACAAGGTCGGCATCACCTTAAACGGGATGACCACATGGGTGAAACTGGAGGAACCATGAAAAACATAGGGATGTTCTGCCTGATATTCCTGGTCTCCTGTTCAGGCGTATCCAAAGAGATGCGGAAGACAGAGATCGGAGAGACTCCGAAGGCCGAGGCTTCCGTCCAGGTTCTTCCGGAGGAGGCGCTTCCTCCTGCAGTGCAGGTCCCGTCATTCAGGCCCATATCCGAGGATATTTCTCCCCTGAACAAGAGGATCATCTCCATATCGGTCAGGAACGCCGCTTTGAGGGACGTGGCCAAGATCGTCTCGGATGCCGCGCAGCTGAATCTGGTCATGGAAAAAGGAGTCAACCCTGACGCTCCGGTCACCGTCACCCTGAACCACGTGAACATCAAGAACGCCCTTGATATCCTGTTCTCTTCGGTGGATTATTTCTATGAGGTGAGGAACAACCTCCTCGTGATCAAGGCGCAGGATACCAGGATCTTTGAGCTGGGTCATCCTTCCATGATCAACAATTATTCCGTCTCTCTCGGCGGCGATATCCTCGGCGGGACATCGTCGGGCGCCTCGGGCGGCAGCAGCACCGGGACGGCCGCGTCATCGACCACGACGGCGACGAACCTGAAGGGAGACGTCAAGATCGAGGGGAAGACAAGCGAGGAGTCGCAGGACCTCTGGAAGGCGGTCTCGGAATCCATCTCGGACCTGATCAAGACTGACGAAGCCGGGCTCAAGCCCTCTTTCAGCATCAACCGGATCACCGGCACCATTATGGTTACGGCATCCAAGGGGGCGCTGGAGAAGGTGAAAAACTTTCTGGACAAGACCAGGGAGAGCCTCAACCGGCAGGTCATGATCGAGGCGAGGATCGTTGAGGTGCAGCTCTCCGACAGTCTCATGTACGGGATAGACTGGGAATTCATCAAAGACTGGCAAAAGGTCGGCCAGGTGAGCGTCGGGACGTCCAGTTTCAACAGTGTGGTGTCGTCAACGGGACCAAGCTTCCAGTTCGGCATTACCGGTGTGGATTCCACCATGCTCCTGAAGGCCCTTCAGACGCAGGGGAACGTCAATGTCCTTTCCAACCCGAGGGTCAGTCTGATGAACGGACAGACGGCCATGCTGAGTGTCGGGAGAAACACCAATTTCATCTCGAGGGTTCAGACCACGACATCGACTTCGGCTGCTTCGACCGGGGTCGTGACGTTCACCATCGAAACCAGCAGCATCTTGTCCGGCCTGATCATCGGCATTGTGCCGTACATCAACTCAGACGGGAACGTCTCCATGACCATCACGCCCATCGTCACCGATCTGATCAGCCTTGAGGAGAAGGCGCTCGGAACGGTCGGAACCAACAACGTTTCCTTGTCCTTGCCGACCGTGGACCTCCGGGAAATGAGCACGACCGTCCGGGTGAAGGACGGGGAGATGATCATCATCGGAGGGCTCATCAACCGGAAGGAATCGGACAGGGAGAGCGGTGTTCCATTCCTGTCGAAGGTTCCCATGATCGGCTCCCTTTTCAAGACCACGGAAAAGGTGGAGCAGAGGACCGAGCTGGTGATCATGCTCAAGCCCATGGTGGAGAAGGCGGAATAATGGCGGCGCCCAAGAGGATCGGACAACTTTTAAAAGAGAAGGGCCTCATCACCGAGGAGGAGATCAATGTTGCCATTTCCCAGCAGAAGATCACCGGGGATCTCCTCGGTGATACGTTCATCAAGATCGGTTTCGTGTCGTCGGCCGAGGTGGCAAAATCCCTTTCCGAACAGGCCGGCATCCCCTATCTGAACCTTCATGAGTATGCCATATCCGAAGAGGCGCTCAGGCTCGTTCCCAAGGACGTGGCCGAAAGGATCGGTTTCATGCCCATCGATTACAAGGCGGGACGCCTGACGATCGGCATCATCAATCCCAGCAATGTGCTTGCCATCGACACGGCCGCCCAGATCACCAAGATGCCTCCCGAGGTCTTTGTCATTGATTCAGACGCCTATTACGACATGATCGACCGGGCGTACTATTTCATGCAGCACCCCATCGAGGCGAGACTCGATGCGGCGGTCCAGGCCGTGAAGACCGCGGAGACGGTGACGGCTCAGAGCATCTCCAATCTCACGGAGCTCGCCATCATGAATGCGATCCACAGAAAGGCCACGGACATTCATATCGCCCCCGAACTGCAGACCGTCCACGTCTTTTACCGGATAGACGGCGTGCTGCAGCACGGGCTCTGCTACCCCAAGACCGCCCAGAGCGGTGTGATTTCCAAGATCAAGGTCATGGCCCAGCTGGATATCTCGGAACAGAGGCTGCCCCAGGACGGGTCGTTCAGGTTTCCTTTCCTCAATAAGACCTATGAGATGCGTGTCTCCACGGTCCCGGCCATCTACGGTGAAAACGTGGTGATTCGGGTCCTCTCAGGCGCCGGGCCTCTGGTCCGGCTCAGCGCCCTGGGTTTTTTTGAAGAGGAGACTCGGATGCTTCAGGCCCTTTTCAAGAAACCCTATGGGATTATCCTGATCACCGGGCCCACGGGGAGCGGGAAAACGACCACGCTCTATGCCGCCCTGAGGGAGATCAACATCCTTGAGAAGAATGTTCTGACCGTCGAAGACCCCGTGGAGTACAGGCTGAGCTTGGTCAGGCAGACCGAGGTCAACGAGAAGTCGGGATATGACTTCGCCCTTGCGGGAAGGAACTTCATGCGCCAGGACCCCGATGTCATGCTCCTCGGTGAAATCCGGGATGAGGAGACCGCAAAGATCGCCATACGGGCGTCCATCACGGGGCACCTGGTGCTGTCGACCCTTCACACCAACGATGCGATCACCGCGGTTCCGAGGCTGATTGACCTCAACGTGGACCGGTTCCTCCTTTCGTCCTCGCTCCTTGCGATCGTGTCTCAGCGACTTGTCCGGAAGATCTGTTCGTACTGCAAGAAGGAACATCGGCCGACGGAGGAAGACATGCTCAGGCTGAAATTTGCGGGCGCCGATGAGCAGATCGAGACCGCATTTGTCGGAGCGGGCTGCAAGGCATGCAATGGAACAGGGTATGCGGGGAGGATTGCCATAGGGGAAATCATGATCGTAGACGATGAAATCAAAGAGCTGGTATCCACGGCCGCGTCCATCAGGACCATCCGGGATACCATGGTGAAAAAGAAGATGAGATTTCTCCTCGAAAGCGGGATACGAAACGTCAGGAACGGGATGACCACCATCGAAGAGGTATTGAGGGTCGCAGGCTGATGCCGTTTTATCAATACAAAGCCGTCACCAATGAGGGTGTTGAGGTCAAGGGCGTCGTCGAGGCCATGGACTTTGATGACGTCTACCATGCAACCGAAACGTCCGGGCTGTATATCCTGGATATCAGACGGACCCACGCCTATGCTGCGCCGCTCCTGGACCGCTTTCATGCCAGGAGGGTGAAGAGAAAGGACATGATCGAGTTCTCGAACAACCTCGCCGTCATGATCAAGGCGGGTATCCCCCTTCTCACGGCGCTTTCGGATATTGCTGAAACGACCGAGAACGAATATTTTCAAAAGAAAATTGAAACGATTCGGAACACGATCTCCCTGGGCGCATCCTTGGGCGATGCGGTCCGCATGCATGCGGTGATCTTTCCGGATATTTTCATCCGGCTCGTCTCCGTGGGTGAAGAGACCGGGAACCTCGAAGGGAGCCTTCGGGACGTGGCCGGTCATCTTCGGAGAGTCGAAGACCTGGTCTCTGCGATCAAGCGGGCGCTGGTCTATCCCATTTTTGCCTTTACCTCCGCGATGGGCGCCATGATCTTCTGGCTCGTCTATGTCCTGCCGAAGATTCTCTCGCTCTTTCAGGACATGCAGGTGGCGATACCGGGGGTCACCCGGTTCCTCATCGTAGCGAGCCATTTTACGCAGAAGTTCTGGCCGATTCTGATGCTGCTGCCGTTTATCTTCTATGGGATGATCAAACTGATGAAACGGAACAGCAAGGCCGCTTATTATATTGATCTCGCCAAGCTCAAGATCCCGATCATGAAGCTCATTGTAGAGAACAAGATCCTTGGCCTCTTTACCGAGCAGATGAGGATCCTGATCCGGTCAGGGTTGACCATTGACCGTTCTTTGGAACTGGTTTCGGAAATCGTGGGGAATGCCGTCTACATGAACGCGATTACCAGGGCAAGGGAAGAGGTCCTTGCGGGCTCCGCCATTTCGGACGCCCTGAAGAAACAGCGGCTCTTCTCTCCCCTTCTCCTCCGGATGACGCACGTGGGGGAGACCAGCGGGACGCTGGAAGAACAGTATACATTCCTGTCGGAATTCTATATCAAAAAGCTGGACGACATCTCGGAACGGCTCGGCAAGATGCTGGAGCCCATCATCATCATTGTCCTCGGGATCATGTTCGCGGTCATCATCATCGGTCTGCTTCTGCCGGTTTATGATCTGATCTCAAAAATGGGGAAGGTATAATGGACTATCTCACCTACTACGGACTGAACGAAGAGCCTTTCAGGATCACGCCTGACGCAGGGTGTTTTTTCGCGTCCAGGAGCCATCACAACGCCCTCCTTTCCCTGGGGTACAGCACCGACCATAGGGAAGGGTTCTGCCTTGTGACCGGGGAGCCCGGCGCCGGAAAGACCACGCTTCTCAACGTGTTTCTTGAGCAATACCGGGACAAGGCTGAAATCGCCATGGTCCTCACCCCGAGGCTGTCACCCGGAGAATTTCTCATGGCCATGCTCGAGGATCTCGGCGTCCAGTGCGCATCAGCCAACAAGAACGAGGTCATCCGGACGTTCCGGGATTTTCTCATACAGAAGTCTCTTGAAGGGAGGGCCGTGATCATCCTGGTGGATGAGGCGCAGAACCTTCCTGACGAAACCCTGGAGGAACTGCGCCTGCTCTCCAACCTGGAGACCGAAAAGGAGAAGCTCCTCCACATCATCCTGGTCGGCCAGCCGGAACTTGCCGCCCGTCTCCGGTCGCCGCAGCTCAGACAGCTTGATCAGAGGATCATCACGCGCATGAACATTGACCCTCTCGACATCAAGGAGGTCGGGGATTATATTTCCTTCAGGCTGACCAAGGCCGGGAGAGGACACGTCAGGTTCAGGGATGCCGCCATCAGGCGGATTGACCAGTATTCCAAGGGCATCCCCCGGCTCATCAACACGATCACGACCCGGACCCTCATGTCGGCGTTCCTTGAGGAGGCCGGGGAGATCGAGCCGAAACATGTGCAATACGCCGTGCAGAGCCTGAAGCTTGAAGAGAAGAGACGCATCAGAAAGCCCTTGGCGAGGCCCGTGTTTGCGGCCGGGCTCGCGCTGGCCGTGGTATTTTATTTTGTCTCCACGGGATGGGTCAGGTCGTATGCCGGCAGGATCGTCTCCGACGTCCATGCCGAGGCAATGGTTCAGGCCATCAAGTCGTCCCATGTCAACACGGCCCGATCCGATGAACAGCCGATCCAGGCGGAAGCTGAGGCAATCGGGCCCTCCCCGGGAGACTCCGCTCGGCCGGATAAATGCCCGGCTCGGATGAAAGTTGAGGAAATAACAGAATCCCACCCCAAGGTCAACCATCCGGTTCCTTCTCCGGAAGCGGGAAAACAGGAATCCGGTGAAGACGCAAGAGGCGGGATATTCAGTCCTGCTTCGGCGCCTCCCAATGAAATTCAGAATCATGCGGATCAAAATAGGGCGGACCCGATGTCCGCCATGATCATCTCTCATTCAGCGAATGTGCGGGAGACCCCGGGATTGAACGGCGAAAAGATCGCTTATGTCCAGCAAGGTGAGAATGTCCGTCTTAGGAACGAGACGGCCGACGTGGACGGGATTCTCTGGCGCCGGGTGGATCTTGATGACGGCAACTCCGGATGGATCTCCTCGAAGGTGCTCAGGCTCACGTCCGGGGAATGAAGGCGAAAGGAGTTTTATGGTCAATGATGGTCTCCTGAGAACTCCCTCTCCCTCTGATGGGAGAGGGTTGGGGTGAGGGTGAGATTGGATTAGCCTCCCCCTCCCCTCAGTCCCCTCCCACGAGGGAGGGGAAACATCTTATGAAGCCGTATCCTTTATTTCAGCCTGCCAAGACTTTGCTCCGCTTCCTTCTTCACGGACTCTGAAATTAGGGCGGAACGGATGATTCCTGAATAAACACCCATGGCCTCTTCCCTGCGTCCGGAAAGCTCCAGGACCCTTGCCATGTGGATATAGGCATCACTCTCGCCGGTGTTCACAAGGTTCTGATACAGGCTCAACGCCTCTTTAAACTTTCCCTGTTTTTCATACAGAAGTCCGAGGTTGTAGAGGGCATTCCTGTTGTAGGGCTCGGAATCCACGGCGGATTTAAGAAGGCGTTCCGCCGCTTCATTTTTATTCAGTCCTGCAAGGGATACCCCAGAGTTGACCATGGCTGGAACATAGGCGCCGTTGATGGCCAGCGCTTTTCTTGCATACTGCAGGGCGCTTTCATAGACCCCCATTTGGAGAAAAAGAGAGGATATGTTGCTGAGAATCAAGGGGCTGTTCGGATTGTATTTCAAGGCGTTCATATATTCGGCCAGCGCCTCGGGGTATTTTCTCTGTTCCTCAAACTGCAAGGCTGAATAGATGGAAGCGGCCGCCTCCGTATCATTGCCACCGGCCGGGTTTGAGGCCGCGGCCTCTCCACGGGTTTCCTTTACTTCTCTCAGGTCTTCAGCGGGCGGAACGGCTCTTGCGGCCTTTTCCCGGCTGATCAAGGGCGCTTGGCCGGCTTCTTTTCGGGCCGTATCCTCCGGATGTTCTGCAGGCTCAGTTCCTCCGGCTTGGGAGTTCATGGGAGGACCTTCGGCGCCGCTGTTCTCTGTTTCTTCGCCGGTCTGTGGGCCGGGCGCTTTTTCCGGAACAGGGGCCGGGGTATTTTCCCGGTCTGCGGTTTTTACCAAAGGCACGGGCTGATCTTCTTCCTGCTCCCGGGCGGCGGTTCTTGAAGGTTGATGTAATGCGGATACGTCCGGTCCCGGAGCCTTGCCGGTTTTTTCGTGCACGAAATATACAAACCAGGAGCCTGCGGTTATGGAGCAGATGATCAAAAGCCCGATGAAGAGAAAAAGTCCTGAAGTCGTTTTTTTTTCTCTTTTCGGGGAGATCAGCTCTTTCAGCGCAGGGGGAATGTCCTTGTTCCCTTTTAGGGTCCCCTTGGCCTTTGAAAGCAGTTCAGCGAGAAGGCTCATCCGTTCTCCTTTTGTGGCAATCGGCCGCACCTACTGTCAAAATTATAATATAAATACGAAACAAGCAGTTAATTATAGAATATGATCAACAGCATGAAGTTTGATATTTGGAGAGGAGGAAATGGTATGGTGAAGAATAATAAAGGATTTACCCTTGTTGAGCTTGCCATTGTTCTTGTGATCATCGGCATCATCCTCGGCGCCGTGCTCAAGGGGCAGGAGCTGATCACGAATGCCAAGACAAAAAGAACGTATAATCTTCAAAGAGAAGTATTTGCCGCAATTTATACCTATGTGGATAAATACACCAAGCTGCCCGGAGATGACAATACCGTTGCCGGAAGGACGGGGTTCGGGGGTCTTTATTCCGGCGGGAATGGAGACGGCCTTATTGACCCGGCAGTGGCGGGGGTGGTGGACTTTGCTTGTGTAAGCCCTGCTTCAAGCGAGTCCTGCGGCCTCTGGGAGCACCTCAGGGCGTCAAATATCATCGGGGGGAGCCTGCCTAATAATCCTGCCAACCCCTTTGGCGGTGCGGTGGGCGTGGGCTATGCTACCGTGCAAGGGCTCTTGACAAACTGGATCGGCATGACCAGTATCCCGCCCGATATCGGCCAGTCACTGGACACGCTGTACGATGACGGGCTCTACGATGCCGGTACGATCCGCGCCGGCGCCGTCTATACCAGCGCAACCCCTTTGAACCTCTATTTTAAACTTTAAGGATATCGTCACCCATTTTTGGTGCAGGTAGAGAATCAATATTCTAAATTGGAGGAAATTATGAAAAAACCAAGCGTGTTGAGGGAAGAAAAAGGATTCACCCTGATCGAGCTCGCCATTGTCCTCGTGATCATCGGGATTATTCTGGGAGCGGTTCTCAAGGGACAGGACCTGATCGCCGGCGCCAGGGCCAAGAAATTTATCATGGATGCCGGGAAAAAATGGGAAATCGGCGCATGGACGCATTTCGACAGGATC
>MNYV01000049.1 GCA_001873285.1 Nitrospirae bacterium CG2_30_53_67 | reverse complement strand
TGTCATTCGTGGCAAAAAGGTTCTTGTTTTTCTCTGTGCACTGGTTCCTTTTTCTATCCATTTTTTTAGTGGCCGAAAACTTTCATTATCTTTTCCCTGATCCGGGAGATGCGGCTGTCCTCCCCGCTTCGTCCAGCCGGGATCTTTTGAGAAGTTTTCAGGAGGAGATAGACTCCTAACGTTCCGAAGACCATATTGGGAATCCATGCAGCCAGGATCGGATGGATAAACCCTTCGGACCCGAGCTTTCGTCCGGCCCCGATCAGGATGTAATACAGAAAAACGATCAGGAGACTCCAGGACAAACCGATGAATCCGCCGGACTTTTTCAGGCGGATGCCGATGGGGATAGAAAAGATTCCAAAGACTATGCACGAAAAGGGAATCGAGAACTTTTCCTGGTAGTGGATCCGAAATACCCTTGTTTGAGACGGATCCCCTGTCGCAGCGGCCTTCCTGAGTTCTCCGGGAGTCATCTCAGCCGGCTCCTTTTCCTGCATGAGGCTGAGGTGCCTTGCTGTCTCGACATCGGTGCTCAGGGAGACGGTGTAGTCCTGAAACTGGATCAGACGGTACCGTTTTTGTTTGGAGTCGTATTGGTGTACCGATCCTCGGGTCAGGTGAAGGGTGTTGGACAGGGTCAAGGGGTCGGTCCGGATGGTTCCGCCGAGGGCGGTGATCGTCTCAGGGAAATCACCCCGGTAATCGGCAATAATCACCTTCTGCAGGGTGTTTCCCACTGGGTTGATGCTCTCGGCATAGATCACCAAGTCCGTGAAGCGGTCATTGAACGTGTTGGCCTTGATCCCTGAGGTGGCGCTCTCCTGCAGGATCCGATAGATAAGACGGTTCATGGATGAACGTCCCCAAGGGACCCCGACGCTCCCGATTGAGAAGTTCAAGACAAAAAGGATGCACCCCAGGATCAGAACCGGCCTGAGAAAACTCAGGGTCCCGATACCGAGCGAATGCATGGCGATGACCTCGTTGTCCATGGAGAGCCTCCCTATGCCTGTGAGCGAGGCCATCAGGAAGGCCATGGGGATCGAGAGCCACAAGAGGGAGGGGAGGGTGTAGAGCACGATCAGGAGGAAGTTCGTTAACCCCACGCCCCTTGTGATGATCATGTCGGAGAGACCCAGGGTATTCTGCATGAACAGGACCAGGGTAAAAACAAAGATCGATAAGGTAAAAGCGGACAGGACCTCGTTTCGGATGTATCTCTGAATGATCCTCGGCATGGACAGGAACCCTGGAAAAACGTTGAACCGCGGAAACGGCAAAATTCAGTTATGGCTCTCCGATGTATCAGAAGATATATCAACACATTACTTTAACGTGTGACGTTGCCCTTGTAAACCCCTTTTTATACAGAGCGTCATAAATCAACAACTTGTCATTCTAAGACCCTTTCAGACGGGGGTCCAGGGCATCCCTGAGCCCTTCGCCCAGGAGGTTGTAGCCGAGAGCGGTGATCAGGATGGCCAGCCCCGGAAAAATGGAGAGCCAGTGGGCGAAATCAATATATTTGTATCCGGAACTCAGGATATTCCCCCAGCTCGGCGTCGGCGGCTGGACGCCGAGCCCGAAGAAACTCAAGGCGGATTCCGTCAGGATGGCGCCGGCGATCCCGAACGTTGCGGAGATCAGCACCGGGGCCATGGCGTTGGGGAGGAGGTGGCGGAAGATGATTCTGAAATCCGAGGCGCCGAAGGCTCGGGCGGCCTGGACGAACTCCTGTTCCTTGAGAGAGAGGAATTCCGCCCGGACCAGCCTGGCCACGCCCATCCAGCTGGTGACGCCGATGACGATCATGATATTTCGGAGGCTCGGTTCCAGGACGGCGATGACGGCGAGGATGAGAAAAAAAGTGGGGAAACAGAGCATGATGTCCACGAAGCGCATGATGACGGCATCAATCTTCCCTCCGTAATATCCTGCAATGGCGCCGAAAAAGATCCCGATCAGGGTGGTGATCCCCACGGCCACGAAGCCGACCAGCATGGAGATGCGCGCCCCGTAGATCATCCGGCTCATGACATCCCGTCCGGACTCGTCGGTTCCCATCCAATGCCGGGTATTGGGCGGGATCAGGATCTGCCCGACATCGATCTTGGACGGATCATAGCGGCTGATATAAGGCGAGAACAGGGCCAGACAGAAAAGGAACAGGATGATCATGGAACCGGCCATGGCAAGCTTATTCTTTCTGAAGCGGCGCATGAAGATCCCGGCGTACGGCCGGTTTGTTTTCATCCGATCTCCTCCACACGGATTCTCGGATCCACCATGGCATAGGCGATGTCCGCAATGAAATTGCCCACCAGGGTCAGGAAGGCGCCGATGACCAGGATCCCCATCACCACAGGATAGTCTCTGGCCCATGTGGCATCCAGAAAGAGTTTCCCCATACCGGGTATGGCAAAGATCTGCTCAAAGATGGCGCTTCCGCCGATCAGGCCCGGTATGGCCAGGCCGATAATGGTGATCGTGGACATCATGGCGTTTCGCAGGGCATGTTTGTAGATGACGCTTCTTTCCGGAAGTCCCTTGGCCCGCGCGGTCCGGATATAGTCCTGCCTGATCACCTCAAGCATGCTGGATCGCATGTATCGGGAATAGGCTGCGAGGCCGCTAAAACTGCTCACAAAGATCGGGAGGACCAGGTGCCTGGACCGGTCCCAGAAGAGCTGCCAGAATGTGAGTTCTTCTGCATGCATGGACTGAAGGCCGGAGATCGGCAGCCAGCCGAGCTGGACCCCGAAAAGGATGATGAGAAGGAGGGCCAGCCAGAAGGTGGGCATGGCGAAGCCGATAAAAACAAGGACGGTTGTGGCCTTGTCGAAGAGGGAGTACTGCCGTGTGGCTGAGATGATCCCTATGGGGGCGGCCGTCATGATGATCAGGAACAGGGAAAGGGCGTTGATCAGGATGGTGATGGGTAGTCTTTCTCTTATCTTGTCGAGGACCTTCCTCCCATCGGTGAAAGAGCTGCCGAGATCCATCATGGCGAGGCGGCGGACCCAATTCATATACTGGATGTGGAGGGGTTTGTCCAGGCCATAGAGCCGCTTGAGGTTCTCCCTGGCTTGTGCCGAGGCCCTCGGATTGAGTTCAGTGATCGAATCGGTTGGGCTTCCCGGGGCGAGATGGATCACGATAAATGTGATCACCGTAATCCCCAGAAGCATCGGGAATATCATCAGGATCCGCTTAGCCAGAAAAAAAACCATGGTTGACATCCGCTCCTCTTTAGAGCCCGGACCCGTGGGATAGCAGCCGGCCCGGTGATTCTTGATCCGTTTCCCCCAAAAAAACTGGATAACTCTGTAAAACCTTCGCTACAGGATGGTTACTCCCGTATGACGCATCATTTATTATGTTTAATGCGGGAATATGCGGTTTATATCAGGTCTTTATTGCCGCCTCCCGCCGGGTTCCCGCTGTCCGTCAGAGGAGGCCATGCGGGAACTCATTCCATAGCCTAAGAAAATAATGCATAAGCCGGCTGGATTCAAGAAAAAAACGTTTACAAGGTTAAACATCTGTGATGTAATATTTATATGGGAAATTGAACCGCTTCCCATGGTCATCATTGTAATTATAAGAAGATGTTTTCAGAAAAAAAATCCACCATCCTTTTATGAAAAGGAGGACTCAGGGTTGGCCAATTTTTTTCAAAACCATGCTGTTTCAAAAAGTTTGACCAGCCGCATCGTGCTGCTCCTCGGAACCATCGCATTTTTGACCTTGATCTTTGCTTCTCTACCTCTCTTTCACGTGCTGTCAAAAGATCAGGGAGAGATGATCGGGATCGAGGTCGTGGAGCGGGTCTTCCTGTTCGGGTTCCTTTCCCTCTGTATCATGATCCCCTTTGCATCCTGGCTGATTCAGAAAAAGATCCTGAGTCCGTTGAAGGATATGCTGATGGCGGCCCGGAAGGTTGCCGATGGGAATCTGGATATATGGGAGACGACCAGTTCGCTGACCGATATCCAGGAACTCTCCGGCGCCATTCAGAACATTGCAACCCACCTGAAAACGGTATTAAAGAATATTGTCAGCGCCACGAAAACCCTTTCAATCATGGCCGAAAGCATCTCCACAAATTCCAGGAAGATCACCCGCGGGGCCAAGAATGAAGCGGATTCGCTGGACTCGGCCTGTTCTTCCGTGGAGGAACTCACCCGTTCCATCCAGGGGATCGGCCAGAGTGTCGAGAGTCTGGCGAGTTCGGCCGAGGAGACCTCCTCTTCCATTCTGGAGATGACGGCCTCTATCGATCAGGTGGCCAACAGCACCGGTCTTCTTTCCGAATCCGTGGAAAGAACCTCCTCTTCGATCTTTGAAATGACCGCATCCATCAAACAGATTGCGGAAGGAGTCGAGCGCCTCTCGGCCTCGTCTGAGGATCTTGTCTCCACCATAGCGGAGATCGACACGAGCATCCATGAGGTGGCTTCACATGCCAAAGAATCCGTGGAGATTGCAGGGAATGTTGCCACCGATGCCGCCGAGATGGGGATGATGTCCGTGGTGGATACCATGGACGGCATGGACCAGATCCAGGAGGCAGTGGAAAAGTCGGCAGGGATTGTGATGAGCCTTTACCAGAGGTCCGAGGAGATCGGGCGGATCCTGACCGTGATTAATGAAGTCGCTGACCAGACCGAACTCCTTTCCCTCAATGCCTCGATTCTTGCTGCTCAGGCCGGAGAGAACGGCAAGGGGTTTGCCGTGGTGGCCAACGAGATCAAGGCCCTGGCCGAAAGGACTGCGTCTTCAACCAAAGAGATTACCAGCATTATCAAGGCGGTTCAAAAAGAGGCCAAGGATGCCGTGGAATCGATTCAGGTAGGTAAGGAGAAGGCCGAGCAGGGGAAGAACCTCGCCCGGGAAGCCGGCCAGTCAATAAAGAAGATCAGGGACAACACTGCTGTGGCCGAGGGGATGGCGCGGGAGATTGAACGAACCACCGTGGAACAATCCAAGGGTATTACATCGGTGCGCAGTGCGGTTGATCATATGAACACCATGATCGAGCAGATCCACCAGGCGATCAATAACCAGAAGACAGGCAGTGAAAACGTTCAATCCGCTACGGAGCAGATCAACGACCTGACGAGACAGGTGAAATATGCTATGGCAGAACAGGCCAAGGGCGGGCGCCAGATAGGCGGCGCCGTGGAGAACGTCCTGCATCAGGTACAGCAGATGGAAATAGCGGTCAAGGAGCAGAAGAACGGGAGCGAACTCATCGTCAAGGCGGTTGATAAC